>NZ_JAYSGF010000027.1:0-68686 GCF_041912965.1 Chromobacterium sp.
TCCACTTGGCTTTCCTGGCTCTATTGCTCCGGAGATCGTAAACAGGTTCTAAGAAAATGCCCGCTGAAGCGGGCATTTTGACTGGGCGCCATGGCGCCAAGGCCGGCGTTTCACAGGCGATATTGCGACAACGTGGCAATCTGATCCCGGGCCAACCGGTCCAATTGCTGCGCATTGCTGGCGGTTTCCTGCGCCGCCGCGCTGGCCTGCTCCGACATCTGTGCAATGCTTTCCACCTGCACCGCGATATTATTGGTGGCGCTGCCCTGCTCCTTGATCGCCGCCGAAATCTCGCTGACCATGCGCACGGTGTCGCCAGTGGCGCCGCCGATCTGGCGGATGGCGGTGTCGGCGTCATCGGCGCGCGCCACGCTGTTCTTCACCAACTCTTCCGCGCTCTGCATCTGGGTACTGGCCTGGCGCGAACGCTCCTGCATCGCCGACAAGGTGCTGGAGATTTCCTGGGTCGAACTGGTGGTGCGCTCCGCCAGCATGCGCACCTCGTCCGCCACCACCGCGAAGCCGCGTCCCATCTCGCCGGCGCGCGCCGCCTCGATCGACGCATTCAGCGCCAATAGATTGGTCTGATCGGCAATGTCCTTGATCACGCCGACCACCGCGTTGACCTGGCCGCTGAATTTTTCCAGCTCGCGTATGCTGCCCGCCGCCTCGTCCACCGCCCGCGAAATTTGGCGAATATCGTTGATGGTCTGGCTGATGGTGGCCGAACCCTCTGTCGCCATATCGCCGGCGGAACTGGCCAGGCCATGGGTTTCATGCGCGCGGTCGGCGACATGGTTGACGCTGACCGTCATCTGTTCGATGGTGGCCGCCACATTGGCCGAGGAGCTGCTTTGCGAGGCCGCCGCCGCGGCCACCTGCTCAGAAGTCTGGTTCAGCGCCTGCGACGCGCCGGCCACCTCGCGGGCGCCGGACAGAATGGCGCCGAGGTTCTGTTGCAAACGCCCCAGTAAGTCATTGAAGGCGCTGGCGGTGACGCCAATTTCATCCATGCGCGTCACCGGGGCGCGGCGGGAGAAGTCCAGTTGCTCGCTGACTTGCTGAATTGTTTGCTGGATTTGCGCCAGACCGCGACGGATCACGGCGAAGACCTGGCCGCCCAGCAGCGCCACCAGCAGCAGCACCAGCAGGATGAAGCCCGCCATCAGCCAGATCGTGCGCTGAAACGCCTCTTCGTTCCTTTTCTGGATCTCGAAAGCCACTTGCATATTGAAGTCGACATGCGCGCCTATCGCTTTGCGAAAGTCACTGGTGGCCGCGCCCATCGCCCCGCTGACGAACTCCTTGTTGGTGGCGGCGATATCATTGCTATTGGAAATGGCGAACAGCTTCTGCCTGGCTTCGCGCATCCGCGCCAAGGCGCGCAGGTCTTCGTCCAGCAGCTTGCGGTCGCGCTCATCGTAAACATCGTTCTTGCCATAAGAGTCCAGCACACCGCTTAGTAGCTGATCCGCTTGCGTGGCCAGTTCTTCCGCCGCGCGCTTGTCTTCCGGCCGGCTGGCCAGCACATGGCGGATGATGCCGCTGCGCATGTCGATGAAGGCACTGGTCGCCTTATTCAGCTCACGCACGCTGGGAACCAGATTGCCCAGCGCATCGTCGAAACGCTGCTTGGCCCGCTGCTGCTCCCATAGGCCATAGCCTCCAACCGCCAGCACGGCCAGCAGGCTGGTCAATAGCAACATCGCGATTCTTTGCACGATCGTCATCTACGCTCTCCTCTGTCTTTCATTGCGCATAACTGGATGGCCCGCCGTCATGCGATCACTATAGGCGATGGCGCGGTCCACTCACTCCGTGCCCATGCATGTCCACCGTGCGGGATGGAATTTCAGCGCGGGCCAAGGCCTCTCACTTTGCCGCAATTTCTTAATGTTTTCACTTTCTTCGGTGGAGCCTGCCTTTGCGCAATGGCCGCGGCGCTTAGAGCCTGTTCAAAGTCTCGCGAGCAAGAGCGAGACAAGGTGAAAACGGCGGAGAAAGCGGAATGTAGGAGTGGTGCATGAGCCTTTCGAATGCGTGTCACGTTTCACGACGCGCAGCAGGCTTTGAACAACTTCTTAGAGCCTGTTCAAAGTCTCGCGAGCAAGGGCGGGACAAGGCGAAAACGAGCGAAAAAGCGGAATGTACTCGTGGTACATGAGCATTTTGAGCTTGGTTTCAACGCCGTATCGCCGAAGCGCAGCAGACTTTGAACTGGTTCTTAGTCAAAATGGAAGGAGAGCTACATGCTTGAATCCTGGGTCCGATTTTCCGTGCTCTTGTCGATAGGCGTGGCCGTGTTGACGCTGGCCCTCACCGCTTTCCTGCTGCTGCGCGCGTTTGACCGGGATTCATCGCTACGCAAATTGTCCGGCCAACAGATTCAGGATGGCGTCAGGCTGGATGCGGAGCTGTTGTCTATCCGGCAAACCGGATTACTGGTGAATCAGAAGCCGATGATGCGGCTGGAATTGAAAGTGTCGCAGGATGGCTTCAACCGGGAACTGACGATTGAACAATTGATAGACCTGGGCAATATGCCGCGCGCCGGCGAGCGCGTGGAAATCATGGTGGACCGTCAAAACCCCGCCCGCGCCAGCTATCTGCGGCCGGCGCCGGCGGTGCGGCAGTCCTGACGGCGGCTCAGGCCCGGGTGGGCTTGCGCGGACGCCGCGCCCGGCGTTGCAGCAATTCCTCCAGCTGCGCGCAAATCTCCAGCGATGCGCGCATGCCCAAGCCCTGCTGCAGCGCGTCGCGTTGCGGCGGCGCGGCCTGGGCGAACAACATGGTTTCCTTCAGCAGCGCATTGATCGAATCCAGCCCGCCCTGGGCGTGCGTCTGCAAGCGGGCGTTGATGCGGCGCAGGCTGTCGGACACATCGATGGAATCCGTCACCGCGCTGTTCAGCCGCATCAGCTGCGCGATCTGCAGATAATCCTGCAGCTTGATCGCGCCATGCTGATTCATGGTCAGCACCAACCCTTCTATGATTCTTTCCAGCGCGGCTTGCCGCGCTGCCAGCATTTCCAGAATGTCCTCCATCTCCACTCCTTGGCTATCAGGCGCATGCGGCACAGATTAACTAGTAAACACTTTCAAATACATATTGATTTATACCAGTTTACTTGCCTGCCTTATCGCGCCGGGTTTTTATCGGCTTATGGCATTAAATATTCATTATGATAAATGGGTTTGGCAAGCAAAAAGCCGCTAGCGTGCCGCGGCTGTCGCCAAATTGACGCGTCGCTGAAACAAAAAACGGCGGGCCAGAGCCCGCCGTTATCCCCGCCGCGCGCTGCCGCGCCGCGGCTTACATCAGGTTTTGCTCGGCCACGTTCAGGTTCAGGTCTATCATCTGCTCGCTGCCGCCCTGCTCGGCCCCGGCCTTGCCGTCCAGCCGCTCGGCCTCGATCGCGTCCAGATAGGCCGGCGTGATGTCGCCGGTGATGTACTCGCCGTTGAAGCAGGAAGTTTCGTAGCTGCTCAGCTTGGGATTGACGCTGCTGACCGCCTCTTCCAGCGCGGACAGGTCTTGGTAGATCACCGCGTCGGCGCCGATCTCGCGCGCGATCGCCGCCTCGTCGCGACCGGTGGCCAACAGTTCCGCCCGCGTCGGCATGTCGATGCCGTACACATTGGGGAAACGCACCGCCGGAGCGGCCGAGGCGAAATACACCTTCTTGGCGCCGGCGTCGCGCGCCATCTGCACGATTTCCTTGGACGTGGTGCCGCGCACGATGGAATCGTCCACCAGCAGCACATTGCGGCCCTTGAATTCGCAGGCCACCGGGTTCAGCTTCTGGCGCACCGATTTCTTGCGCACCGCCTGGCCCGGCATGATGAAGGTGCGGCCGATATAGCGGTTCTTGATGAAGCCCTCGCGGTACGGCAGGCCCAGATGGTTGGCCAGTTGCAGCGCGCTGGGGCGACTGGTGTCCGGAATCGGCATCACCACGTCGATGTCCAGCTCCGGCAAGGCATGGCGGATTTTCTCCGCCAGCTTCTCGCCCATCACGATGCGCGCCTGGTAGACCGAGGCGCCGTCTATCACCGAATCCGGGCGCGCGAAATACACATACTCGAACAAGCAAGGCGCGTGACGGGTGTCGCTGGCGCAGCTGCGGGCGTGGAATTCGCCGTCGAAGCTGACGAACACGCCCTCGCCCGGCTGCACATCGCGCAGCAGGCTGAAACCGGAACAGTCCAACGCCACCGATTCCGACGCGAACATGTATTCAGTCTTGCCGTTGTTGACGCAAGTGCCGATCACCAGCGGACGGATGCCGTTGGGGTCGCGGAAGGCCACCAGGCCGTAGCCGGCTATCATCGCCACCACCGCGTAAGCGCCGCGCACGCGGCGATGCACCGCCTCGATGGCGCCGAACACCGCGTCCACGCTCAACTCATTGCCGCTGAGGCGCTGGGTTAGTTCGTGGGCGAACACGTTCAACAACACCTCGGAGTCGGAGTTGGTGTTGATATGGCGAAGATCATGGCGGAACATGTCGGCCTTGAGTTCTTCGGTATTGGTCAGGTTGCCGTTGTGCGCCAGCACGATGCCGAACGGCGAATTGACGTAGAAGGGCTGCGCCTCGGCCAGGCAGGCGGCGGAGCCGGCGGTGGGATAGCGCACATGGGCGATGCCGGCGCTGCCCAGCAGCGAACGCATATTGCGGGTGCGGAACACATCGCGCACCATGCCGCTGCCCTTGTGCATGTGAAAGGTCTTGCCATTGGCGGTCACGATGCCGGCGGCGTCCTGACCTCGATGCTGCAGCACCTGCAAACCGTCATACAGCAACTGGTTGACCGGAGCCTGACCGACCACGCCTAGAATTCCACACATCTTTTGCTCTCTTCCCTACAACTAAAGAAACGGACAAAAAAACAAGACAAAGAAAAAGGCGGAATCTTGAAGTGAAGATATCAAGATATTCCGCCTTGTTCACCAGCTACCCGGTGTAGTGGAGGTTATCGGCCAGCATCGCCGGTAACCAGGGCCTTAATGATAAGGCCACTGATTCGAATGGCGCCGAGAGCACGGCATTCCTCCACATGGGTTGTCGCGGCAGATCGCTCAAGCCGCCTACCAAAACCAAGGCCGTCACCAGCACCAGCCCGCGGGCCAGGCCGAAAACAGCCCCAAACAATCGATTGACCCCGCCCAGGCCCACGCTGTCCAGCATGCCGGTCAGCGTGACCCGCAGCAAGGCGGTGGCGAGCCAGGCCAGGAAAAACACCGCCACGAAGCCGGCCACCAGCCTCAGGCCTTCCGAACTCAATTCGCCGGGCAGGAAAGCCGACACCACCGGCGAAAACTGCTTGGCGCACCAGAAGGCGATCAGCCAGGAGCCCAGCGACAGCACTTCGGCCACCAGGCCGCGCATCATCGCCACCAGGATGGAGCCGGCGATGATGGCGATGGCAATATAGTCGAAGAGGGTCATGACGGCTACTTGGTCACTATGATGCCGTTAACGCCGGCCTTGGCCAGCTTCTGCAAAGTGGCCTGCGCCTCGGCGCGGCTGTTGAACGGCCCCACCCGCACCCGGGTGACCTCGCCCTTACTGGTCTGCACCTTGCTGAAGTGGGCGGTGACGCCTATCGACGACAGCTTGGACTTCAAGGCGTCGGCCTTGTCCGGGTCCGACAGCGCCGCCAGCTGGATCACCGACTTGCCTTCGGCCTTGGCCGCCGGCTCTTCTTTCTTGGCCGCCGGCTTGTCCAGCGAATCGAAGCGCCCTTCCAGAATAGCCGCCGGATCCGGCTTGCGCGCCGGTTTCTCTTCCAGCTTGATGTCGGGCTTTTTGTGCTCCGGCTTGGCCGGTTTCGGCTCGGGCTTGTGCTCGGCCTTGGGCTTGGTTTCCGTTTTGGCTTCCGGCTTGGGCTCGGGCTTGGCTTCCGCCTTGACGGCGGGCGCCGGCTGGACCGCGGGCGCGGCCGGCGTCATCGTGGACAGATTGGCGGCCAGTTCGGTGGCGCCCGGTTTGGCGCTGGGCCGGGCCTCGGCCAATCCGGCGGACGCGGCCTGCGGCGCGGAAGCGGCCTGGGCCATAGGCGGCAGCACGGCGGCGCCGGCCGACGCGTCCGCGTGGCTGGCGGCCGGCGCGGACGCGCCCAGCACTTCGATCGACTCCGGCTTCATCTGCTGCTCGGGCAAACGCCCTACCACATTCCACAACACTACGGTCGCGATGGTAACCAATACGACAGCGCCCACCAGACGGCGTCTGGCGCGCTTGCGCAACAGGATCAACTCCTCGTGGGTGGATAAGGCCATGCTCTCCTCAAGCCGGGTGTTGCCGGGCTTCCATCACCTCGGCGACGGTGTGGAAGGAACCAAAAACGACGATTCTATCACTCTCCTCCGCCTGCGATAAGGCTGCCGTCCAGGCTTGCGCCACGGTGGCGAAGGATTGTACTCGCGTCATGCCGATTTCCGCCAGCTTGGCGGCGATGCGCTCGCCGCTCTGACCGCGCGGCATGTCCAGCCCGCCGACGAACCAGGCGTCGAACTCCTCGCGCGCCAGTTCCGCCACCTGGGCCAGGTCCTTGTCCTCCAGCATGGAGAACACCGCCAGCCGGTTGCGCGCGAACGGCAGCTGCTTCAGGCTGGCCACCATGGCCTTGACCGCGTGCGGGTTGTGGCCCACGTCCAGCACCACCGCGGGACGGCCCGGCAGCACCTGGAAGCGGCCCGGCCATTCCACCTCCAGCAGGCCGCGCTTGACCGCGCCTATGCCCACCGGCAAGCGCTCCTTCAGGCATTCCAGCACCGCCAGCGCCGCCGAGGCGTTGACCATCTGGTAGCCGCCGCGCAGCGCCGGAATCGGCAAGGCGTGGCGATGGGCGTCGCCCATGTGGAAGGACCATTGATTGTCCATGCGCTGGAAACCGAAGTCCGGACCATACAATTTCAGATCCGCGCCGATGGCGCGCGCGTGCTCGATCAGCCTGGCCGGCGGCTTCGGGTCGGCGCACAAGGCCGGCTTGCCGGCGCGGTAGATGCCGGCCTTCTCGAAGCCGATGTCCTCGCGGTTATCGCCGAGGATGGCCTGGTGGTCCAAGTCCACGCTGACCACCACCGACACGTCCGGCTCGAAAATATTGACCGCGTCCAGGCGGCCGCCCAGGCCCACCTCCAGCACGATCACGTCCACCTTTTCCGCGACGAAGCTGTGCATCGCCGCCAGGGTGCCGAATTCGAAATAAGTCAGCGAAGTGTCGCCGCGCGCGGCGTCTATCGCCTCGAAGCTGGCGACGATGCGCTCATCGCTGGCCGGGGCCAGATCGATGGCGATGCGCTCGTTGTAACGCAGAATGTGCGGCGAGGTATACGTCCCCACCTTGAAGCCGGCGCGGTGCAGCATGGTGGACAGCATCGCGCACACCGAGCCCTTGCCATTGGTGCCGGCCACCATCACCACCGGGCAGGACGCTTGCAGATTCATCGCGGCGCGCACCCGCTCCACGCGGGCCAGGCCCATGTCGATGGCGGTGGCGTGCAGGCTCTCCTGCCAGCTCAGCCACTCGGCCAGTGTCTTGTGTCGAGTCATTTCGTTTCAGTCGAGTCCGTCTTGTCCGCGGTCTGGAACCACAGCAGGTAGGCGCGCAGTTGGCGGCGTCCATCCGCCGGCGCCGAATCCGGCCACAGCATCAGCGAGCGCCGCCGGCCGTCCAGCGTCACATTCAGCACCGTCAGCCACGGGGTGACGAAGCAATCGTCCAGCACCCGCGCCGGCAACGCTGCCTCGCGCCACAGGGTCAAACGCCCCAGTCCATCCACCTCCAGGCGGCGGAAACGCGCGGCGTCGCGCCAGCCATCGGCGCGCAAGGCGCGCCAGCTCAGCCAGGCCGCCGGCGCCAACAAGGCCAGCCAGGCCGGCGGCAGATAACGCGCCACCGTCAGCGACAACGCCGCGGCGGCCAGCGTCACCAGCGCGAGCCAAAGCCGCGAGGGCCTCAGCTCGAAGCCGAACGGCGCCAACAGCTGCCGCCGGGCCATGGCTCAAAGATCGATGGCCGGGGTGTTGCTGATGTCGGCGTCCACGCTGTCTATCAGCGTGGAGTGGATTTCCACGTCGAACCACTCCCAGAACGCCTTCAAGGACAAATCCTTGGGCCAGAGTGCTTCGTCCTCGTACCAGGACGCTAGTTCCATCTTGAACAATTGTTCGTAGATTTCGTCGATGTAGGCGACGCCCTCTTCCGGCTCGTCGAACTCCGGCAGCAGGATCACGGTGCAGTCGGTGCGCAGGCTGTCCAGCGCCAGGTCCATATCGTTGTCCGGGGCCTGGTTCAGCCAGTCCAGGAACGGTTGCTTCGGCTTGATCACGGCCACAGAGCGGTCAACGAAGTACATAGCATGCCTTTCATTCAAGTTTGGCCGGCATTGTAACAGCACAAACCGCGCGGCGCTAAGCGTGGAAAGGTGAAGCCCATGTTACAATTCGAGCAACTTTCCATACAGAAAACAATACTCACATGGCCCTGATTACCGTCGAGAAAGCCTGCCTGGCTTTTGGTCACCACGCACTGCTGGATAATGTCGACTTCGCGCTGGAGCCGGGCGAGGTGGTCGGCCTGATCGGCCGCAACGGCGCCGGCAAGTCCTCGCTGCTCAAGAGCGTGGCCGGCGCGGTGGCGCTGGACGACGGCCGCGTCAACATCAAGGGCGACGTCAGCGTGGCCTATGTGCCGCAAGAGCCGGAACTGGACCCGGAACACAGCGTGTTCGAAGCGGTGGCCGAAGGCCTGGGCGAATTGAAAAGCCTGCTCACCGAATACCATCAAGTCACCCATCAGCTGACCCAGGCCGACGCCGACCACGAACAGGCGCTGGCGCGGATGGAACATATCCAGCACGAGCTGGAAGCCCGCGGCGGCTGGCAGTTCGACGCGCTGATCTCCTCCACCCTGTCCCATCTGGACCTGAACCCGGACGCGCGCATCAGCGAATTGTCCGGCGGCTGGAAAAAACGCGTGGCGCTGGCGCGCGCGCTGGCATCCAAGCCGGACGTGCTGCTGCTGGACGAGCCCACCAACCACCTGGACGTATCCGCCATTGAATGGCTGGAAAGCCTGCTCAAGAATTTCAGCGGCAGCGTGCTCTTGATCACCCACGACCGCCGCTTCCTGGACAATGTCGCCACCCGCATCGTGGAACTGGACCGCGGCATTCTGCGCAGCTATCCGGGCAGCTTCTCCAGCTACCATGTGCGCAAGGCCGAGGAACTGGCGATAGAGGAAGAGCAGAACCGCATCTTCGACAAATTCCACGCCCAGGAAGAAGTATGGATCCGCAAGGGCATCGAGGCGCGCCGCACCCGCAACGAAGGCCGGGTGCGCCGGCTAGAGGCGATCCGCCGCGAACGCTCGGCGCGGCGCGAGCGCGTCGGCCAGGTCAACTTCCAGCTCAATGCCGGCGAACGCTCCGGCAAGCTGGTGGCGGAACTGGAACACGTCAGCAAGGGCTTCGAGGGCAGAACCCTGATCCGCGATTTCACCACCCGCATCCTGCGCGGCGACAAGATAGGCCTGATCGGCCCCAACGGCGCCGGCAAAACCACCCTACTCAAGCTGATCCTGGGCCAGCTGGACGCGGACAGCGGCAGCATCAAGCAAGGCAGCAAGCTGGAGATCGCCTATTTCGACCAGTTCCGCGAGCAGCTGGACGAAGACAGCAGCGTCGCCGACATCATCAGCCAGGGCAATGACTTCGTAGAAGTCGGCGGCGTCAGAAAACACGTGATGAGCTATCTGGAGGACTTCCTGTTCTCGCCGCAGCGCGCGCGCAGCCCGGTGCGCTCGCTGTCCGGCGGCGAGCGCAATCGCCTGCTGCTGGCGCGGCTGTTCACCCGCCCGGCCAATGTGCTGGTGCTGGACGAGCCCACCAATGATCTGGACATCGACACGCTGGAACTTCTGGAAGACGTGATCGCTCAATACTCGGGAACCGTGTTCCTGGTCAGCCACGACCGCGCCTTCCTCGACAACGTGGTCACCCAGGTGATCGCCTTCGAGGGCAACGGCCGGCTGGAAGAATATCCGGGCGGCTACCAGGACTGGATCGACACCAAGGCGCGCATGGCGGCGATGAAACCGGCGGAAAAACCGAAGGAAACCACCGCTCCGCAGGAAAAAGCCAAGGACAAGCCCAAGTCCGCGCGCAATAAACTGTCCTACAATGAGACGCGAGAACTCGCCGCGCTGCCGGACGAGATCGCCGCGCTCGAAACCGAGCAGGCCAGCCTGAATCAGCGTTTGCTGGACCCGAACTGCTACCGCGACACGCCCAAGGAGGCCATCGCCTGGCAGCAGCGGGTGGAACAGATAGACGAGACGCTGATGGAAAAGCTGGCGCGCTGGGAAGAACTGGAGTCAAAGCAACAATGAGCAAGATCCTGCCGCCCTCGCCCTCTTCGCCGCTGGACCGCCGCGCGCTGCTGCGCGGCGCCGCGCTGCTGTCCCTGGCCGGCCTGCTGGCCGCCTGCGGCACCACCCCCACCAAGGTGGCCGGCGGCGGGCGCAAGCCGCGCCCTTCCGGCGATGTCAGCCTGTCCGGCCTCAAGGCCGACGGCGCCGGCCGCGAAATCCTGATGTATACCCTGGGTCTGCTGGACCTGGACTACAAGTTCGGCGGCGCCAACCCGGAGGCCGGCCTGGATTGCAGCGGCATGGTCAGCTACATCTATCAGAACGCCGTCGGCGTCAAACTGCCGCACAACGCCGCCCAGATCGCCAATGTGGCGCGGCCGATTCCCGACAGCCGCATGCGCGTCGGCGACCTGGTGTTCTTCAACACCATGAACCGCCCGTTCTCGCACATGGGCATCTTCATCGGCGACGCCAAGTTCGTGCACGCGCCGCGCACCAATAGCGCCATCCGCGTGGCGCGGCTGGACAATAGCTATTTCGCCGCCCGTTACGAGGGCGCGCGCACGCTGTTCAGCTAAGAACCTGTTCAATGTCTACCGCGTTTCGTGAGGCCTGGCGCACAGAATGCCGCATCGAAAAGCGCTCACCACACCAACGCCGGCCTTGCGCCGGCGTTTTCCGTTCCGTTCGAGACCGGCCCCAGCAACGCCCGTTCCACACAATCCAGCGAACGCGCCGGCTCCGCCCCGGCCATCCGCGCCGCCAGCTCGCGGCAGGACTGGCGCACGCTTGGCGCCGCCAATAGCCGTCGCAGCCGTTCATGCATGCGCGCGCCGGACAAGCGCCGCGCCAGCAGCACCTCGGCCACGCCTAGGCGCTTGGCGCGCAAGCCATTGTCGAACTGGTCATAGGCAAAAGGCACGATCAATTGCGGAATGCCGGCGCGCATCGCGTCGGCGGTGGTGCTGACGCCGCCGTGATGCGCCAGCGCCGCCACGCGCGGCAATAGCGCGGCGAAAGGCGCGTGCGCCTGCCACAGCACAGAGTCCGGCAGAGCCGGCGGCAACTGCGCCGCGTGCGGCGTAACGAAGATCCCGCGCCGCCCCAGCCTCCGCAAGGCCAGCAGCGCGGCGTCGAAGAAAGCCGCCGCGTGCCGATGGCCGGTGCCCGGCGTGAACACGATGGGCGCATCGCCGGCGGCCAGGAAAGCCTCCAGCTCCGCGCTCAGCCCGGCTCCCGCCGCCGCCGGCAACATGAAATCGCCCTGCGCGCATGGCCGCGGCCAATCCGGCTGCACCGCGGCGAACCAGTCGGGAAACAGCGCCACCGATGCATTCGGCGCCCGCAGCATGTGCTCGAAGAAATGCGGCTCCGCCGCCAAGCCGCGCTGCGCGCGCGCCGCGTTCAAGCCGGGCAAGGTCTGCGCATTGAACCAGCGATGCAGCCAGCGCCACAGCAGGCCGGTCACGGCCGGCGGCAGCCAGCCGGGGATGCGCAGCGAGCCCAGGCTCAGCAGATCGTGACTGCTGCACAGATTGGACGGCGCGAGATAGGCGGCGACGATGCGCAAATCCGGCCGCGCCGCGCGGGCCAAGGCCGCCATCGGCACCAGGACGGGATGACACAAAACCACGCAGTCCTCATCCGCCGGCAGCGCCCGCACCCGCTCCCGCAAGGCGTCCAGATCCGGAACCAGGCTCTCCCACAGCACGCCCCAGCTCTTGTGCTCATGCCATAGGTCGGGATTGTCCAGCGCCGCCTGCTCCCGCTCGATACTGCCGAACAGCCAGTACGGCAGGCCGGCCGCCCGCGCCGCCTCCTCCTGCAAGGCCGGCGCCAGCAGCAGCACCCGGTGGCCGCGTTCGCGCAGCCCGCGCGCCAGCGCGATAAAGGGCTGCATGTCCCCGCCGGTGCCGCTGGACGCCACGATGATCAAAGGACCGCGCGCCGGATCCACGCCGCCAGACGGCAACGACTGCTTCCGCTCCATGACCTGCCTCCATGCTCTAGCTTGGCAAGCCAGTTTACGCCAACGTCATTTATTCGGCAAAAAGAAACCGCCACTAGGGGCGGTTGCGTGGGCATGGCGCACTCGCGCCATGGCTTGGAAGCTGTTTACGATCTTTCGCGCAGCGGATTCAATGTATTGAACAATGATCTCACTCGGAAAGATCGTGAACAGGTTCTTAGAGCCTGTTCAAAGTCTCGCGAGCAAGAGCGAGACAAGGCGTTGCGGCTGAGAAAGCGGAATGTACACACGGTACATGAGCATTTCGAAGTCGTTTTCAACGCCGTATCGCAGAAGCACAGCAGACTATGAGCAGGTTCTTAGAGCGTGAACTGCTGCACCACGCCGCGCAAGGACACGCCGCGCTCCAGCAGATTGACCACGCCCTGCTGCGCCTCTTCCGCCGCCAGGCGGTTTTCCTCGGCCGAGCTGCTGACCGATTCCACACTGCCGGCCAGATGCTGCGAAGCATTCGCCTGCTCTCGCACCGCCGCCGAAATATCGCCCATGCCGCGCGACACGCCCTGGATCTGCACCGAGAAGCCCTGCAAGGTGTCCTGCGCCTCGCCGGCGTGGCTGACGCTGGCGTCCACCCGGTCCACCGCCGCGCGCATGCCGGCGATGGCGGAAGCGGAATCCTGCTGCACCGAATCTATCATCGAGCCGATTTCCACCGTGGCGTTGGCGGTGCGTTCGGACAGCTTGCGCACCTCGTCGGCCACCACCGCAAAGCCGCGGCCCTGCTCGCCGGCGCGCGCCGCTTCGATCGCCGCGTTCAGCGCCAGCAGATTGGTCTGATCGGCAATGTCCTTGATCACCGCCACGATCATATTGATCTCATTGGTGCGCGCGTCCAGTTGGTCCAGCTTGCCAGCCAGCTGCGTCACTTCCTGCTGCACCGTCTGCATGCCGCTCACCGCGTTCTGGATGTATTGCACCGTGGTCTGGGTCTGGCCTTCGAACGAAGACATCAGATTGGCCGCGTCCTCGGCGATTTCCGAGACATGGGCGATGCTCACCGCCAGCTCTTCCACCGCCGCCGCGCTGCCGCGCACATCCTCGGCCTGCTGACTGGAACGCGCGGCCACGCCGCCCACCAGTTGATCGATATGCTGCGATTCGCTCTGCACCGCGTCGGATTCGCCGCGGATTTCCAGCAAGCGCTGGCGCAGCGCCGCCATGAAGGTATTGAAGGAGGACGCGATGCGGCCCACCTCGTCGCGGCTGCGCACCGGCATGCTGCGCACCAGGTTCCAGTCGCCGCCGGCCAATTGCTGCAAGGCCACGTTCAGCTCATTCACCGGCTGCACCATGCGATTGGCCAGCAGCAGCGCCACCAGTTGCGACATCAGCAGCAGGCCCAGGCCCACCGCGCCGCTCTGCCACAGCACTTGCATGCGCAGCGCTTCCACCTTCTGCAGCGAGGTGTCCACCCCCACCACGTAGCGCATGCCGCTGGCCGAGGTGAAGGGCACGAACACCGAGCGGAACAGGCCGAACTCGCCCTGGTACTCCTCGTACTGGACGCTGCCGCTATTGAAGGCCGCGGCCAGGCCGGCCGGCACGTCCTTGTACTCGGCCAGGAACCATTGCTGATACTGGCCGGACTTCACCTCGCTGGGGCTGGCGGACGAACTGGTATAGAGAATGCGGCCACCGCGCTGAATGGTGGAATAGGCGTAAGCCAGGCCGCTGTCGCGGGTAAAGTCGGTCAGCTGCTTGGTGGTCACCTGGCTGTTGGGATTGCTGTCCGGCAGCTGATCGTGGAAGTTTTCGCCCACCATCTGGCGCGCGGCGTAGGCGGCGGTCAGCAAGGTCTGATCCACGCCCTTCATTTCGGAGTCCACGGTGCTGCGGTAGGCGTAGACCGAATAAACCGCCACGATCAACAGGCTCACCAGAGTAAAAGCGGCGGATAACTTGGCCCGCAAGCCCCAGTCCTTGTTCAAGACACTCATACGGATGCATTCCCTCGACATTCATTACCAAAAACAAGTCCCCGCCGCTGGCGGCAAGTCGGCCCGCGCGGCGGCGCCGCAGGTCCAAGCAATGGATCAGGCAGAAATCGACAAGTGACGATGGCGACGCCGCGGTGTCACGCGGCGCTGGCGGGGATGGATAGACAGGCGGCGCGCCGAAACGGACGTCCCGGCGCGGCAGGCGCTGAATATGGAAAGCGATGATAACGCCAATCACTGGCAAAGCGTTGCGGGTGACTTTGGTAGTTTGCACATAGCAAGTGCATAATCGCTTTCTCTCCAGCTAAAGCGAGCTGCCCTGTCTTTGTTTTTAAAGGATTTTTTAAAGATAAACCCAGGCATTGACCAGTGTTAAGTAAAAACACCTAAGTCATCTGTATGCTTGAGCCGGCGCGCCCATCAAGACCGCGGACAGGTTCTTGGCGCCTGATTCTCAGGCGCGCAAGCCTTGCAACATCCACGCCATCTGTTCCAGCGACATCACCTCGCCCACCCCGCCGCGGGCGATGGCCGCCTGCGGCATGCCGAACACCACGCAGGAGCTTTCATCCTGCGCCAGCGTGCGCGCGCCGGCATCGTGCATCTCGCGCATGCCGCGCGCGCCATCGTCGCCCATGCCGGTGAGAATCAGGCCCACCCCGCTGCTGCCGGCGCTGACCGCCACCGAGCGGAACAGCACGTCCACCGAAGGCCGATGCCGCGACACCGGCGGGCCGCCCTTGATCTCGACGAAGTAACGCTTCTGCCGGCGCTGCACCAGCAAATGCCGCCCGCCCGGCGCGATCAGCACCGTGCCGGGGCCGACCACGTCGCCATCGCGCGCCTCCCTCACCTCCACCTGGGCCAGCTGGTTCAGCCGCCCGGCGAAAATGGCGGTGAACCCTTCCGGCATATGCTGCACCACCACCATGCCGGGCCCATATGGCGGCAAGCGCTGCACCAGGAATTCCAGCGCCTGGGTGCCGCCGGTGGACGCGCCCACCGCGATGATGCGCTCGCTGCCGGGCGCCGGCTTTTTCAACTCCGGCGGCGGCGCCAGAATGGCGTCGGCGTCCAGCCTGGGCGCCGGATAGCAGGACGCCGCCACCTGCTTCAGCGCCTCCACCTTGACGCGCGCCGCAGCGCGCACCTCGTCCACCAGTCGCTTGGCATTGTCGTGGAACTGGGTCCTGGCGTTGAGCAGCGGCTTGAGCAGCACCGACACCGCGCCGGCGCTCATCGCCTCCAGCGACACCGCCGCGCCCTCGGTGGTCAGCGCGGAACAGATGATCACCGGTGTCGGCCGCTCCGCCATCACCTGGCGCAAAAAGGTCAGCCCGTCCATCCGCGGCATCGCCAGGTCCAGGATGATCACGTCCGGCCAGCGTATCTTCATCCGCTTCATCGCGTACAAGGGGTCCGGCGACGCCGCCAGTACCTTGATGTCCGGCGCGGTGGCCAGCATCTGGCCCAACATCTCGCGCGCCACCGCGGAGTCGTCAACAATCAGAACGGCGATGCTCATCGATTCTTCCATCCGCAAAACGCGAGTCCAGCCGATAACGCGACGGCGCCTCCTGAGTCAGCGGCAGCTCCAGGTGGCGTATCGATTCCGAATGCCCGATGATCAGGTGCCCGCCCTCGCGCAACTTGTCGCACAACGCCAGCAATACCCGCAGCTTGGTGGCCTCGTCGAAATAGATCAGCACATTGCGCAGAAAGATCACATCGAAGCGGCTGTGCTGAAAATGCGCGGCGTGCAGCAGGTTCAAGTTGGAAAAACTCACCTTGCGCGCCAGCTCCGGCGCCACCTTGACCATGCCGGCGTATTCGGCGCGTCCGCGCAGCAAATAACGCCGCCACAGATCCGGCGGCGTCCGGCTCGCCTTGGCCTGCGGATAGACCGCGCGCCGGGCGAAAGCGGTCACCCGGGTATTGATGTCGGTGGCGTACACCCGCCACAGCCCCTGCAGGCCCAGTGTTTCCGCCAATATCATCGCGATGGTGTAGGCCTCCTCGCCGCTGGAGCACGCCGCCGACCACAGCCGCAGCTCGCCGCCGCCCTGCCGCCGCGCCGCCAACTGCCGCAGCCAGGCGAAGTGTTCCGGCTCGCGGAAAAAATAGGTTTCATTGGTGGACAGCAGATTGATCGCGTACTGCCGCTCCAGCGCGTTGGCCGGGTCCGCAATCATCCGCCAGTAAGCGGCATAGCTGTTCAGCCGCAGTTGTCTAAGCCGCTTGGCCAGCCGCGACTGGATCAGCGAGCGTTTGCCCGGCGACATGGCGATGCCGGCGGCCTGATGGATGAAGCGCCGCAGCTGGGCGAACTCGCCGTCGCTCAGCATCGGCGGGGCCGGCAAGGGCTCTTCCAGGTGGAACACTTACAAGGCCTCGATATCGTCGCTGAGAAACTGCTGCGTCACCGCCTCCGCCATCGCGCTGAGCTCGGTCACCGACAGCGCTTGGCGCACATCCAGCAGAATGGCGAAGCGCTGCTTGATGGTGGCGATGCCCTGGATGAAGTCGCTGCGGATATTGGAGCCGAAGCTGGGCGAGGGATCGATCTCCTTCAGCGGGATTTCCAGCACCTCGCACACCGAATCCAGCAGAATGCCGATATCGGTGTAGCCGCCCTCCAGGCCGGGCAAGGACAGGATGGCCACGCAGGTGGACGCCCGCAGCGCGGTCCGACCGCGGCCGAAGCGCACCGACAAATCCACCACCGGCACCACCGCGCCGCGCAGATTGATGATGCCGCGCACGAAGGCCGGCATCATCGGCACCTCGGTGATGCCTTCGAATTCGACGATCTCGCGGATGAAGCCGATCTGGATGCCGAACAAATCCTCGCCGAGGATGAAGGTCACGCAGTGGAATGTCTGCTCGCCGCTCTCGGCGGCCTCTTGCTCGCTGTGTTTCATCGCCGGCCCCTTCAATACTTGGAAAACTTGTCCTCGTCCACCGTCAGGTCGAAATCGTCATCGTCGTCCGGCGGCGGCGCGGCGGGCTTGGCCGCGTGCAAATGGCCGATGTGCAACTGCCGGCCGCGGCGGGCGCCGCGGGCATTGCGCAGCTTGAACTGCTGCATCAGCTCCTGCAGCTGCATCGCCGCCGAACTCAACTCCTCGGAGGTGGAACTCAGCTCTTCCGCCGAGGTGGCCGACGACTGCATGCCGTTGCTGATCTGGGTCACCGCGCTATTGATCTGATCGATGCCGCTGCGCTGCTCGCGCGAGGCGGCGGAAATCTCCTGCACCAGGCTGGCGGTCTGGTCTATGCCCGGCAACATCTCCTGCAACAAGAGGCCGGCCTTTTCCGCCACGCCCACCGAACGGCTGGCCAGATCGCCAATCTCCTTGGCCGCCACCTGCGAGCGCTCCGCCAGCTTCCTCACCTCCACCGCCACCGTGGCGAAGCCCTTGCCGTGCTCGCCGGCGCGCGCCGCCTCTATCGCCGCGTTGATCGCCAGCAAATCGGTCTTGTTGGCGATATCGTTGATCACCGTGATGCGCGAGGCGATCTCCTTCATCGCGTGCACCATATCGCCCACCGCCGCCCCGCCCTGGGTGGCGCTGGAGGCGGATTTGGACGCGATGCCCTCGGTCACGCGCGCATTGTCGGCGTTCTGCGTCACCGTCGCCGCCATCTCCTCCACCGAGGCGCTGGTCTGCTCGATGCTGGACGACAGCTCGGACGAGGTCTGCGCCAGGGAATTGGCGGTGGACGATACCTCCTCGGACGCCGAGCCTATCGCCTCCGACATCGCGCTGACTTCGGACAAGGTTTCGGACAAGCGATGCGCCATCGCCTTGATCGAATACAACAGGCTGGAAGTGTCATCCGGGTGCAATTTCACCGGCACCGACAAATCCCCGGCCGCCACCCGCCCCACCACCTGCACGGTGTAGGACGGATCGCCGCCCAGCTGCTTGAGCAGGCTGCGCGCCACCATCACCCCCAGCGCCACGCTCAGCAGCACCGCCACCACCACGATGGCCACCAGCAAACGCAGCGCGTCGCCGCTGATGACCTTGGTTTCCGCCAAGGAGCTGTCGGCCAGCTTGGCGTTAAGAATGACCAGCTCGGTCAGCACGCTGTCCACCGCCTGGAACGCCGGCCAGCCCTTGTCCGCCATCAGCTTCAAGGCGAGCTTGTTGTTCTCGCCGTCGCCGCGGTCGGTGTAGGACAGCTTCTTCACCTCGTTGACATAGGACTGGTAATTGGCCCAGGCGGCGTCGAAACGGCGCAGCGCGTCCACCTCCGGCGGGGTCAGATCGGTTTTGCGATAGGCATCCAGGCTGGCGGTCATGCTCTTGTCGAAACCCGCGATCTCGGCGTCCACCTCATCCATGGTCTTGGTGTCGGTTTCCGCGATATAGCGATACAAGGAGCGATTGCTGGCCATCGCGCTGCGCGCCGCGTTGCCGATATCCTTGATCGGCGTCAGTTGGTTGTCGAACAGGTTCACCATCACCGTGCTCATGCGCTCGGTGGCGGAATAGCTGACAAAGCCCAGCGCCAGCAAGAACGCCAGCACCAGGGAGAAGGAAATGACCAGCTTGGTCTTGACCTGCGCATTGTGAAACCACTGCATGGCTGTCTCCTGGCGCGCTAGCCGCGCTAGATCATGTCGCTCGCCGGCGTTTCGCTGGCCTGACGAATCCGCCGCCGCTCGCGGCGGCAGGCGTGGTGGATCAATTGCGGAACATCCAGCACCAAGGCCGGCTTGCCGTTGCCCAGAATGGTGGAACCGCTGATGCCGCGCAGCGAGCGGAAGATGTCACCCAGCGGCTTGATCACCGCCTGCACCTCGCCCATCAGCCTGTCCACCACGATGCCGGCGCGCTTGTCGCCGTAATGCACGATCACCACGAACTCCGGCCCGGCCGCCGGCGGCAGGCCGAACAACTCGCGCAGCGAAACAAAGGGCAGCCAATCGCCGCGCACATTGACCTGGCGCGTCTGCCGCTCCATCGCCGCCTGCGGCATGTCCACGCACTCGATCATCATCTCCAGCGGCATCACCAGCGACGACTCATGCACCTCCACCCGGAAACCGTCGATGATGGCCAGCGTCAGCGGCAGCCGCAGACGGAAGGTCGTGCCCAGGCCGGGCCGGGAATGAATTTCCACCTCGCCGCGCAAGGATTCGATATTGCGCTTCACCACATCCAGCCCCATGCCGCGGCCGGACAGATCGCTGAGCGCGCGCGCGGTGGAAAAGCCGGGCAGGAAGATCAGATGCAACAGCTCCGGCTCGCTCAAACTCCGGCCCTCGGCCACCAGGCCGCGCTGCAGCGCCTTGGCCAGCACCTTGTCGCGGTCTATGCCGCGGCCGTCATCCTCGATTTCCACCACCACCGAGCCGGCGTCGTGGAAGGCATTCAGCGTCAGTTGCCCGGTTTCCGGCTTGCCGGCGGCGCGCCGCTCTTCCGCCGGTTCCAGGCCGTGATCCACCGCGTTGCGCACCAGGTGCAGCAAGGGATCGGTCAAACGCTCCACCATGGATTTGTCTATCTCGGTGTCCGCGCCGCGCACCGTCAGCTGTATCGATTTGCCCAACTGGCGCGACACCTCGCGCACCATGCGCGGAAAGCGGCAGAACACCTCGTCCACCGGCACCATGCGCAAGGTCAGCGCGTCGTCGCGTATGCCTTCCACCAATTCATTGATGATGGCCACCGACTCCAGCAGCTCGCCGTCGCCGCGCATCTGCGCGATCAGCTTGGTGCCGGCGGCGGCGATCACCAATTCGCCCACCCGGTTGATCAGCCTATCCAGCTTGCCGGCCTCGATGCGGATATAGTGGCTGTCGCCGCGCGCCGGCTTGCCCGCCGCCGCGCCGGGCTGGCCCGCGCCCGGCTCAGCCGCCAGCCAGGCGGCCTCGCGCACCCGTTCCGCCTCCATCGGCGTCAGCGCGCCGCACGCCAGCCAGCGCTCCAACTGCGGCTCTATCGACGCGCCCAGCCGCTCCGCCAGCGCGCGGAACGCCGCCAGCGGCGCATGCGGCGGCAATATCCCCACCAGGCTGCCCTCGGCGATGAACTCGAACGCATCGCGCACCTGCTCCAGGCTGGCCGAACTCTCCAGGCTCAACTCCAGGCCAAGCAGGCAATCCGTCGGCTCCAGTTCGGCGAACTCCGGCAGCGGCGGCCACACCGGCGCCACCGCGCTCAAGCGCCCCAACTGCGCCAAATAACGCAGGCAGGCCAAGGGATCGAAACCGTCGCGGAACAAATCGGGATAGAAACGCAGCGACAACTGCCAGCAAGGCGTGGCGGCGGCATCCAGCGCCTCCTCGCCCGGAACCGCGCAGGCCGCGTCCTCCAGCAGGAACAACTGCAAGCGCTGCAACAGCGGCGCGCCGTCCGGCCAATCCGGCTCGGCGTCCACCGCCACCGCCTCCACCGCGTCCAGCATGCGCCGCAGATGATCGTTGCCAGCCAGCAGCAGGCTCACCAATTCGTCGTCAAGCGTGATCTTGCCGCCGCGCAAGCGCTCCAGCACGCTCTCCAGCGCATGGGCGAAGGCCACCAGCGCCTCGTGGCCGAAAGTGCCGGCCGAACCCTTGATGGTGTGCGCGGTGCGCAGCAACAAATTGAAAGTCTCGGCATTGGCGGGAAAGGCCACCGGGTCCAGCAAGGCGCCCTCCAGCGCCGCGCACAACTCGCGCGACTCCTCCAGGAAAATCGCCCTGGCCTTAGCCCAGTCCACCAACGCCTCCCGGCGGCGGCGTCAGTGTCACCCCCAGCAGCCCAAACGCCTCGCACAGCAAGGGATTGTCCGCTCGCCACTCCACGCGCCGCGCCTGCCGGCCAAACACCAGCAGCAATTGCACCGCGCAGCCGTCCAGCTCGGTGATGCCGGCAAAACCCAGCGACACCGCCTCGTACTCCAGCAAGGGCAGCAGCTCGCTTTTCAGCTGCGCCGCGGTATAGACCGTCAACTCCCCGCTCAGGCTGGCCCAGGCCCAGCCATCGGCGGTTTCCAGATGCAATGCCATATCCATTCCCAAAGCAGACGCCAGATGGGTTTTAACTCACTGTTTTTACTTAAGTGTTCGCACGGTAAGTAGTCAAGAAATGGATTGTTTTATAAAAAACAGAAACCGGGCGCGGATAGCTGGCAATGCAAGCACAACTACCTATAACGATAACAGCCGGCACCGCGCCGGCACGGGCCGGGCAACAAGCGGCATGGCGGGAGGCCTATGAAACTGAGCATCAAATCACTGCTGACGGCCAGCGCCGGCGTCTTCGCCCTGCTCTTGTTGCTGCTCCTGCTCTGCACATTGCGGCTGCGGCAAGAACTGGATTTACAGGCCCAGGCCGAGGCGCAGCGCAATCAAAGCTATTTGCTGGCCAATGAGTTGAGGCAAAGCTCGGACGACCTCACCCGCCTGGTCCGCACCTACGCCGAAACCGGAGACCCGCGCTACGAACGCCAGTACTGGGCGGTGCTGGCGATACGCAACGGCCAGCTGCCGCGCCCTCAGCACTACAACCGCATCTACTGGGACTTCATGGCCGCGGACGAACACAAGCCGCAGCCGGACGGCCCCGCCGTCCCGCTGCAGCAACTGATGCGCCAGGCCGGCTTCAGCCAGCGGGAATTCGACATGCTGGGCCAGGCCCAGGCCAATTCCGACCGCCTGGTCGCCACCGAAACCGCGGCGATGAACGCGATGAAGGGCCGCTTCACCGACGGCCAAGGCGGCTACAGCCGGCAAGGCCCGCCGGACCCGGAGCTGGCCAGGCGCATCCTGCACGACCACCAATACCATGTGGACAAGGCCGCCATCATGCAGCCGGTGGACGCCTTCTACCAATTGATGGAACAGCGCACCAACCGCGCCGTCGCCAGCGCGCGGGAACGGGCCGAACTCTGGCTGGCCATCGTCATCGGCCTGATGCTGGCCGGCTGCGCGCTGGGACTGTTGATGTTCTGGACGATATACCGCCGGCTGTTCGCGATGTTGGGCGACGAACCGCTGCGCGTCACCCGGCTGATGCAGGCGGTGGCCGCCGGCAAGCTGGCCGCGGCGGCCCCGCCCGGCGGCTACCCGCGCGGCAGCCTGGCGGAAGCGATACTGCAAACCGTCACCACGCTCAGCCAGGCGATCGACGATTCACGGCGCGGCGCCGGCCATCTGTCGATGATGTCGGCGCAAATCAACCGCACCTCGCAGCAGTTCTCGCGCAACACCAGCGGCCAGGCCGCCAGCCTGGCCGAGGCCGCCTGCTCGCTGGAGCAGATCTCCTCCGCCGTCAGCCAGAGCAGCGACAACGCCAAGCTCACCGAAACCATGGCCATGCAGGCGGCGGAAGACGCGCGCCACGGCGGCGAAGTGGTCCAGCACACCGTGCTCAGCATGCAGCGCATCGCCGAACACATCTCGGTGATAGACGACATCGCCTATCAAACCAATCTGCTGGCGCTCAACGCCGCCATCGAATCCGCCCGCGCCGGCGAGCAAGGCCGCGGCTTCTCCATCGTGGCCCAGGAAGTGCGCAAGCTGGCCGAACGCAGCCAGGTGGCGGCGCGCGAAATCAGCGGCATGGCCGCCAACGGCGTCCAGCTCGCCGGCAAGGCCGGCGCGCAACTGGCGGCCATCGTCGCCTCCAGCGCCAAAACCGCCGGCCTGATCCATGAAATCGCCGCCGCCGCCAACGAACAGGCGCACGGCGTGGGACAAATCAACGCCACCATCCAGCAATTGAGCGCCGCCATCCGGCACAACGCCGGCCTGGTGGAAGAACTCGCCGCCATCTCGGCGGACAGCCGCGGTCATGCGGAACAAGTGCACGCCCAGATGCAGCGCTTCCATGCCGACACCGCTCCCGCTCCCCAACCCGGAGAACCCATCGCCGGCCGCGCCTCCGCGGGTCATGGACCCCGCCCTTGACCGGCCACCGCCACAATAGTCAGCAGTACTGTGAGGAGATCTCCACATGAAAAACCTTCGTGCCAGCCAGGCCATCACCGGCCTGCTGCTGCTCATCGCGCTCACCTTTATCGGCGTGATCTACACCTTCATCTCCATGCGCCAGGCCGTGGGCGCGATGAACGAAGCCAGCGAAAACCGCTACCACTCCTACCTGCTGGCCTCGGAACTACGACAAAGCTCGGACGACCTGACCCGGCTGGGCCGCACCTATGTCGTCACCGGGGACCCCAGCTATGAGCAGCAATACAACCGGGTGCTGGACATCCGCAACGGCAAGGCGCCGCGGCCGCAGGAGTACAACCGCATCTACTGGGACTTCGTTGCCGCCGGCCAGGACAAACCCAGGCCGGACAGCGAAACCGTGCCGCTGCAAACCCTGATGCAGCAAGCCGGCTTCACCGAGGGCGAGTTCGCCAAGCTCAAGGAAGCGCAGGCCAATTCCGACGGCCTGGTCAAACTGGAAGTGCGGGCGATGAACGCGGTCAAGGGCAAGTTCGCCGATGCCCAGGGACAGTACACCGTCAGCGGCCAGCCGGACATGGAACTGGCGCGCAAACTGGTGCACAGCAAGGAATACCACCAGTTCAAGGCCCAGATCATGAAGCCCATCGACGACTTCTTCGTGCTGCTGGACCAGCGCACCAATGCCGCGCTGGCGCAGGCCAAGGACCGCCTGTCCAATAGCCAGCTGCAATTCCTCACCGCCATCGTGCTGCTGGTGGGCGAAATCCTGCTGCTGATCCTGCTGGGCCGGCGTCAGATCCACACCCAGCTGGGCGGCTCGGTCACCGACATCGAAGGCGTGCTGCAGGAAATCGCCTCCGGCAACCTGGCGGTGGACGTGCCCAAGGCGCCGGAAGCCAGCGCGCTGGGCCAGATCGGCGTGATGAACCAGCGCTTGCGCCGGCTGATCGGCGAAGTCAACAACAACGCCGGGCAGCTGGTCAGCGCCGTCGGCTCCCTGCACCAGACCACCAGCCGCATCAGCGACGACGCCGACCAGGTCAACCAGGCCATCAGCTCCAGCGCCGCCACCATCGAGCAGATCACCGTCAGCGTCACCCATGTCGCCGACACCACCGCCGACGCCAACGCCATCATCTCCCAGGCCAATAGCAGCGCCGAGCGCGGCCGCCTGGCCGTGCATCAGGTGTCCGCCGAAGTCGGCAAACTGTCGCAAGCCATGTCCAGCCTCAGCGACACCCTGAACTCGCTGGGCACCCGCTCGGAGGAAATCAGCTCCATCGTCAATGTGATCAAGGACATCGCGGACCAGACCAATCTGTTGGCGCTCAATGCCGCCATCGAAGCCGCCCGCGCCGGCGAAATGGGCCGCGGCTTCGCCGTGGTGGCCGACGAAGTGCGCAAGCTGGCCGAGCGTACCGCCCAGGCCACCACCGAAATCACCCAGATGACCCAGGGCATGCGCCAGCAAACCGCCGGCACCGTCGCCAGCATGCAGCAGGCGCGCTCCACCGTGGATCAAAGCGTGGACCTGGCCCAGGGCGCCGCCAGCGAAATCGAGAACATCGGCGGCCTGATGCGGCAAGTGGTGGACACCTTCACCCAGATCACCCACGCCACCCGCGAGCAATCCACCGCCGTCGGCAATATCGCCCACACCACCGAGCACATCAACGGCATGACCCGCAGCACCTCCGAAGTGGCGCAAGGCGCCAGCGCCACCCTCAGCGAACTCAACGGCCACGCCAGCAAGCTCAAGAACGTGGTGGAACGCTTCCACATCTGACACGCCGCAATGCGACAGGGCGCCGCATTGCGGCGCCCTGTTCCTTATCCGCGTAGCGGATTCAACTCATGCCACGCCTCACGACGCGCAACGATCGTAAACAGGCACTACGCCGGCACCAGGCTGGCGGCCAACGGCAAATGATCCGACAGCCGCGACCACGGCGCCCCCTTCAGCACCTCCGCCTCCAGCGGCTTCAGCCCGCGCACATAGATGCGGTCCAGCGCCAGCATCGGCAGCCGCGCCGGGAAACTGCGCGCATGACGGCCAAACAGCTGATCGAACACCTCCACCAGGCCCAGGCTGTCCATCAGCTGCTCGGTGGCCTCCTCGCGCCAATCGTTGAAATCGCCGGCCAGGATCAGCGGCACATCGGCCGGCACGTTCTCGCGCACATAACGCGCCAGGTCCAGGTACTGCTTGCGCCGGTCCCGCGCCAGCAGATTGAAATGCCCGCACAAGGTCACCACCGGCCGCTTCCAGCCAGCCGGCGTCACTTGGCAATGCAGCAGCCCACGGCTCTCGAAACGGTTGACCGAGATATCGCGGTTGCACCAGGTATTGATCGGAAAACGGGTCAGCAAGGCATTGCCGTGATGGCCATGCTCATACGCCGCGTTCAGGCCATACGCCGCCTTGTGATCCAGCCGCCGCGCCAGGAAATGGTGTTGCGGCAGCTTGGGCCAACTGGCGTGCTGCAAGGCGCGCTCCACGTTGCGGCCCTGCACCTCCTGCAGAAACAGTACATCGGCGTCTATGGATTCCAGCGCGGAGGCCATGTCGCCCAGCCGCACATGGCGGTTCAGCGGCGACATGCCTTTGTGGATGTTGTAGGTGGCTACTGTGATGGCTTTCATTTGGACAGGCTCTTGGAACCGCTTTTTTATGCTGATGCTTGAGTCGGACTCACCATCCAACGCCCCGTTCCCGTCGTGCCGGCGCGCAAGCGCCGCCGCGGCATGGACATGTATCTCCAAGATAAGCGCTGGCTGGCCAATTTCAATCTCCGCCTGCCGTTCAACTCCCTGGAAAAACCTATTATCGCCAAGAGCTTGCCGCTTGTCGCCCGCTACCACTCCGCGATTGCAAGATATATACAGCTGCACTACACACTTATAACAGTAGGTTCAAAAAACAATGCGGCACTTAGGGAGCGAGCGATGGGAAACTTTCTTGCGCAGTTCAGCATCCGGGTCAAAATCTTCGGCCTGATCGCACTGGGCGTTTTGGCCTGTCTGATCATCGGCACCGTCGGTGTCAGAAGCACGTCGGATATGAACGACCTCACTGTCGATATGCACGACAATTTATTGATGTCGGTCTACTGGGTGGCCGTGGCCAACCAAAACGCGATTTACATCAACCGCGCTGATTACCGCTTTATCGCCGAAACCGAAAAAAAGCAGATGGATCAGGTCACAGCCAACCGTTCCAAATTCTTAGCGGAAATGAACCGGCTGATGGATCTCTATCGCAAAACCGTACTCACCCCGCCGGAAGTGGACGCGCTCAAACGTTTTGACGCCGCCTGGCCGGCCATGGAGGAAGCCTGTAAAAAAGTCCGCGACCTCAGCTACAGCGACTCTGGCGACGGCGCCAACAACAGGAAAGCGGTGGAACTAATGGCAAAGGAATGCCGGCCCAAATTCCAGGCCGTGGACGACATCATGAGCCAGATTGTCGACATCAATGTGAAAGGGGCCGACAAGGCCTTGAAAGACGCCGACGCCAAATACCAGCACGCGCGCAACGTCGTCATCGGCGTGCTGGTCGTGGCGCTGTTGATCCTGCTGGCGCTGGGCCTGATGATACAGAACGGCATCATCGGCAGCCTCAAGAGCGCGATGGCGGCCTTGTTCCAGTTGGGCAGCGGCGATCTGGGCGGCGAAATCAAGGTTCAGGGCAAGGATGAAGTGGCGCAGATGATGCAATCGCTGGCCGATACCCAGAAGAAACTGCGCGTCACCGTCGGCGACATCATCAACTCCGCCACCAGCGTGGCCGCCACCGCCGAGCAACTGGCCGCCTCCACCGAACAAGTCAGCGCCAGCATAGGCCAGCAGGTCAACGCCACCTCCAGCGCCGCCGCCTCGATCGAGGAACTGACCGTCAGCATCGACCAATGCACCAATAACGCCTCGCTGGCGGACTCACAGGCCAGCGAAGCCGGCAGCCAGGCCAAGATCGGCAATAAGGAAGTGCAGGACTCCACCCAGCAAGTGCGCAAGGTCAACGATAGCGTGGCCACCTCGGCCAATAATCTGGAATCGCTGTCGGAACAGGCGCAGATGATCAGCAGCATCGCCACCGTGATCAAGGAAGTGGCGGACCAGACCAATCTGCTGGCGCTCAACGCCGCGATCGAAGCCGCGCGCGCCGGCGAGCAGGGCCGCGGTTTCGCGGTGGTGGCCGACGAAGTGCGCAAGCTGGCCGAGCGCACCACCGGCTCCGCCACCGAAATCACCCAGATGATCGCCAAGATCCAGGCCGGCGCCAAGGAGGCGGTGGACAGCATGCGCAGCAGCCGCCACATCGTCAGCCAGGTGGTGGAATCGTCGGAGCACGTCTCCACCACCATCAGTTCGGTGGAAGAACGGGCGGAAGAAGTGGTCAGCGCCATCAGCGATATCGCGCTGGCGATGCAGGAGCAGCGCCAGGCCAGCACCGACCTGGCCGGCCGCGTGGAGGCGATTGCCCAGATGTCCAAGGAAAACGGCGTGGCCGTCGATGTGTTCTCGCAAGCCACCCGCGAGCTGGCGGTGGTGGCGGAGCGGCTGCAGCAGACCACGCTCGCCTTCAAGCTCTAAGAAGCCTGTTCACCGGGTGTTTTGCTCAAGACATTGAATCCGCTGCGCGGATGATGGTTTAGGGCCGGTTCCGCCCGGCGAACGGAAAGGGGAATTTGCGCGGCCAAATTCCCCTTTACCCGAAAGGCCGCCCTGCAAGCCTGGCCTGCGGCTTCCCGCCGGGGCCCGTCAGGCCCGAGGCGCGGCTGAACTCGCAGCGCGCTAACGTCGCGCTGCTCGAACAAGCAGCCGCTTAAGACCTCGGGCCTGCCACCCGTCGGCAGGCTTGAAGGGACCCGGGGCGAGTCGGATACGTGGTTTCCTGCGTATTCAAATAACACCGCGAAAAGATAAGCCATCCCCTCCGCCCCGCCGGCCTCGCCCGCGGGGCGTTGGCTTTATTCCGGCCGGCCCTGCATTGACAGCCAAGGCCCGCCTCGCCAACAATAGCCCCGCGCCGCTGCAACTGCGGCGTTCGGGATTGGCCTCCCGAGAGAGACGTTCTCGCTATTGCTTTGCCCATTCGGGCGGGCCATGGCGAGGGCACCCCATGGGTGCGCCGGTATGAACGTCTCCCGGTAGGCCAACCTTGTCATGCGCCCGCCTAGCCGCACCCCGCGGCCAGGCTGGCATCAGCTTGAGGAGGTTGCAATGTTGAAGTCTACCCAGCGGAGTCTCCGCATCGTCTCCCTTCCACCCCCCGCCCCGGCCTGGCGCTTGCCCGGCAGCCCACCCGTCCCCGCGTCCATCCACCTGCAGGAGGCGCGCCATGAGCAAAGTTAAAATCCTGAGCCTGCGCGCTCATTACCGGGAACGGGACCGCCGCGAAGCCGGGCTGCCCTTTGTCGGCTCGGCGCCGGATCGCAACTACCCGCATTATTGGCGCGTGCCCCAATGCCGCACCTTTCCCGAGGCGTTTGATCTGGGCGAACGCTACGGCGCCGCCTTGCTCCAGCTCTTCCACGATTACCCCGACCATGCCGGCAACGGCCTGCTCGGTCGCATCGTGCGTGATATGGATTTGCTGGATTTCAGCCTGCAACGCGGTCTGCCCCTGGGGTTTTTCCACCACCTGGAAGTCATGATGTCAGCCGGCCAACAGGAACAAGGCGCTGAGGCGCCGCCGCCCGCCTGAGAACGGGGGTACGCTCTCGCGAGCAAGAGCGAGACCCGGTGAAAACCGCTGACGGCCAGCCCGAGCGCCCCCGCTCCGGGCCTGGCCGCTGCCGCGTCTGGGGAATCTGACAATGGCTGCCGCCGGCAAACTATGGTACAAAGCCTGCAATCCTTGCTGCGCGCGGCTGACAAGGCGGTTGCGCGAGTCACCTGTTTGATCCATTCACCCTACCCTCTTGGTGCCGGATAAAAACCACAGGCGGGTGACTCGCCCAGCCGGCGCCGCACGCACCCTTCCGTTCCACCCCGCCTCGCTTTCCCCTGAATCCCGTTCCGTCAATGGCCTAAAGGTCCGGTGCTTAATTTGTCCCGCGCCTTACCATGGGGCTTCGATTCATCAATCCGTAAAGGAGAGTCAGATGGCCAAGAGCAAGCGTTCCGTCAAGAAACTGGCAGCGCTGGCGGACAAGGTGCGCGGGCAGAAGAAGGCGACCAAATCGGCGCGCAAGCTGGCCGCCAAGGTGCTGAAGCACCCGATGACCGACAAGCCGGTCAAGAAGAAAGAACAGAAGCGCGCCAAGAAGGACAAGGCGGACAAGCAACAGGCTGAATAAGCCTCCCGCGGCTCAAGCCCTTTGAGCCCGCACGCGTAAAGGCGGCCGCCGGCAACTCTGCCGCGCCGCCTTTACGCATTCCGCCGCCGCTCACACCTGATAGGCGGACACCGTCTGCAGAATCACCCGCGCCTGTCGGCTCAATTGGCCGGCGGCATCCGCCGAGCCATTGGACGCCGAGGAGTTTTCCTCCGCCATCTGCGCAATCTGTTCCACCCGCTGGGCAATGGTGTTGCTGGCCACGCTTTGCTCGGCGATGCTGTTGGAAATATCGCGCACCAGTTCCATCGCCTTGCCGCTGCTGCTGCGGATCTGGTCGATGGCGTCATTGGCGGCGCGGGTGTTGGCGGTTTCCTGGTGCACTTGTTCCACCACTTTTTCCATGCTCTGCACCGCTTCCAGCGTGCTGCTCTGCATCTTGTTGATGATGGCGGCAATCTCGGTGGTGGAGCTGGCGGTGCGTTCCGCCAGCTTGCGCACCTCGTCGGCCACCACCGCGAAGCCGCGCCCCATTTCCCCGGCGCGCGCCGCTTCGATCGCCGCGTTCAAGGCCAAGAGATTGGTTTGGTCGGCGATATCCTTGATCACCCCCATCACCGAGGCGATGGTGGCGCTGTCTTCTTTCAATTGCCCGATACGCTCGGCGGCGTCGGTGATCGCGCCGGCCACCTCGGTGATGCCGCGCACGGTGGCGGAAATCACCTGCCCGCCCTCGGTGGCCATTTCACCGGCCTGCTGCGCCTGGCCGCGCGCTTCCACCGCGCTGGAGGCGACATGGTTGATGCTCACCGTCATCTGTTCCACCGCCGCCGCCATCGCCGCCGCGGATTCGCTCTGCACTTCCGAGCTGCGCGCGATTTCATGAGTGTTATTGGCCAGACCGGACATCGCGCCGTCTATGGTGCCGATGCTGTCGCGGATTTCCTGGAAGCTGCGTTGCAGATTGTCCAGCAACTGATTGAAGGCGGTGGCGGTTTCCCCCACCTCGTCCATGCGCCCCACCGGCGCGCGCAGGCGGAAGTCCTTTTGCTGGTTGACATTGAATAGCGTGGAACGGATCTGGTGCAGGCTCAGGCGGATATGGCGGAACAACACCCAACCCAGTGCGCCGCTGAGCAGCAGACAGGCGGCGATCACCGCCAGCGAGCTGCCGAAGGCCAAGGTATAGGCGGCGGCATTGTCCTTGGACAGGCTGTCCGCCAGCGCGTAGTTAAAGTCGATGTGGTCGTTGAGGTCTTTGGCCAAGGCCTTGGCGGAGTCCGGTATCGGCCCAGCCACCAGCATGGCCTGCGTCGCCGCGCCCGGATGCTCGCGCGAAGCCTTCAAAAAGCTCTCGCGATTATTGCGGTAGGCTTGCAGATCCGCCCGGTCCTGCTGCAACAGCTTGCGGTCCGCGTCATTGGACAGCAGGTCTTTCTCATAACTGGCCAGCACCTGCTCCAGCGCCTTGTCGCCTTCGGCGATCTGCGCCTCGGCGTCCGCCTTGCTCTTGGCGTCGACGGCGATGCCGTGGCGATACGCGGCGACGCGCATCTTGGTCAAGGCCAGCAAACCCTGATCCAGCGCCCGGATGCTGGGGAAGGTATTCACCTTCAGATAATCAAAACGCGCATTGGCGCTTTTGAGTTGCCACAAGCCGTAACTGCCAATACCGATCAAGGCCAGCATGGCCACCATCATGGTCAGCATGAGCCGTTGTGAGATATTCATTTTGTTTCTCCGTTTCTTCGCCCGACACCTATGTCTTGTTATAGGCGCAGCGAAAAACCCAGAGAAAGTTCTAATTTTGAATATCTATTACATACCAATCGTCGCGCGGTGCTAAAACCGTGCTTATGCTCTTGCGAGCTAGAGCGAAACCAGGGGCAAGGCGCGCCAACGCGGGCCCCGGGGTTTTGTGAGCGGCTTTAAACCTGGTATTGCGTGACCGTGTGCAGGATATTCTTGGCCTGCCGCTGCAATTTCTCCGCCGCGTCGGCGGAGGCGCTGGAAGCGGAGGCGTTTTCCTCCGCCATCTGCGCGATTTGCTCCACTTTCTGCGCAATGGTGTTGCTGGCGCTGCTTTGCTCGTTGATGCTGCCGGAAATATCCTTGACCAGCGCCATCGCCTGGCCGCTGCTGTCCTGGATTTTTTCGATCACGGTATTGGCCTCGCGGGCATTGTCGGTTTCCTGGTGCACCTGCTCCACCACTTTTTCCATGCTCTGCACCGCGTCCAGCGTGCTGCCCTGCATCTTGTTGATGATGGTGGCGATTTCGGTGGTGGACTTGGCGGTGCGCTCCGCCAGCTTGCGCACTTCGTCCGCCACCACCGCGAAGCCGCGCCCGGTCTCGCCGGCGCGCGCCGCTTCGATCGCCGCGTTCAAGGCCAGCAGATTGGTCTGATCGGCAATGTCCTTGATCACCCCCATCACCGAGGCGATGGTGGCGCTGTCGTCCTTCAGTTGCTCGATGCGCTGCGCGGCATTGGAGATGGCGCCGGCCACTTCGGAAATGCCCAGCACGGTGGCGGAAATCACTTGCCCGCCTTCGCTGGCCATGCTGCCCGCCTGCTGCGCCTGGGTGCGCGCTTCCACCGCATTGTCGGCCACGTGGTTGATGCTCACCGTCATTTGTTCCACCGCCGCCGCCATCGCCCCGGCGGATTCGCTTTGCAGTTCCGAGCTGCGCGCAATCTGATTGGTGTTGGCCGCCAGGCCGGAGGTGGCGCTGTCGATCTCGGCGATGCTGTCGCGTATGCCCTTGAAGCTTTGCTGCAAATCATCCAGCAAGCGGTTGAAGGCGGTGGCGGTGCGGCCCACTTCGTCCATGCGTTCCACTTCGGCGCGCAGGCGGAAGTCCTTGCTGGAACTGACGCGGTCCAGCGTGGAGCCGATCAGGTTCAAGCTGTGGCGGATGTTGCGGAACAAGGTGAAGCCCAGCGCGCCGCTGAGGATGAGCGCGCCCAGGATCACCACCAGCGAGGACACGAAAGCCTGCTCATAGGCGACGGCGTTATCCGCGGACAACTGCTTGGCCAGCTTGTAGTTGTATTCGATGTGATCCTTGATGTCCTTGACCACGGCCTTGGCCACCGGCAACAGCGGCCCGCTCACCAATTCCTTGCGGGTGGTCTCCGGCGGCTGCTCGCGCGAAATCTTGAACACCGCGTTGCGCTGCTGGCGATATACCTGGATGTCCGCCTTGTCCTTTTCTATCAGCCGCCGGTCCTCGTCATCGGACACCAGCTCTTTCTGGTACTTGTCCATCACCTGATCCATTTGCTTGTCCAGCTCGGCGATGCTGACCTCGATCTCGGCTTTGAGCTTGGGGTCTTCGCTGATGCCGTGGCGATAGGTCAGCACCCGCATATCGGTTTGCGCTTGCAAGGCTTGGTCCAGCGCGTGAATGCTGGGGAAGGTGTTGCTCTGCAGGTAATCGAAACGCTCATTGGCCCGGTGCAGTTGGAGCAGGCCGTAGCTGCCAACGGCGAACAGGCCCAGCAGGGCCACCGCCAAGGTCAATAACAAGCGCTGGGATATGCTCATGGTTTCCCCCTCAATCCGTTGCATATGAAGCTCGATTCTTTATAGGTACGTATTCCGGTAATTTTCAAATCATTTGGCATGCAAAATCAGGCTTTTGCACTGAAGAAACGCACCGTAGAATGTCCTCGCAATCACAAAAAACCCATAATGACAAAGGAGAACGATCATGATGGCATTCCGCACCCGTAAACGCCTGCTGCTCAGCGCGCTGGCGCTGGGCCTGAGCCTGGGCTTCAACGCGCCGGCGCTGGCGCTGAGTCCGCCGGCCGCGCCGCAGGTCAAATACGATTACGACTACGACATCTTCCACCCGGTGCATGCGCGCAACGGCATGGTGGCCACCGAGCAGGGGCTGGCCTCGCAAGTGGGGCTGGACATCCTGCGCCAGGGCGGCAACGCGGTGGACGCCGCGGTGGCGGTGGGCTTCGCGCTGGCGGTGACCCTGCCCAATGCCGGCAACCTGGGCGGCGGCGGCTTCATGGTGCTGCACGACGCCAAGAGCGGCCGCAATATCGCGCTGGACTTCCGCGAAATCGCACCGGCCAAGGCCAGCCGCGACATGTATCTGGATGCGCAAGGCAAGGTGGCGGACGGCCGCTCGCTGTACACCCACCTGGCGGTGGGCGTGCCCGGCACCGTGGCCGGCCTGGCCCACGCGCAGCAGCGCTGGGGCAGCCTGCCGCTGGCCAAGGTGATTGCGCCGGCGGTGAGGCTGGCGGAGCAAGGCTTCGCCGTGTCGCAGACGCTGGCCGAGATGCTGGAAGTGGAAAAGGACAATCTGGGCCGCTGGGACAGCAGCCGCGCGGTGTTTTTCCGCGATGGCCGCCCCTTGCGCGCCGGCGAGAAGCTGGTGCAGCGCGACCTGGGCAAATCGCTGCGCCTGATCGCGCAGCAAGGACCGAAGGCGTTTTACCAGGGCGGCATCGCCGACAAGATCGTGGCGGAGATGGCGCGCCACGGCGGCCTGATCTCCAAGGCGGACCTGGCCGGCTACAAGGTTGAGGAACGCGCGCCGGTCAGCGGCAGCTACCGCGGCTATCAGGTGGTGTCCATGCCGCCGCCCAGCTCCGGCGGCATTCACATCATCCAGATCCTGAACCTGCTGGAACGCTACCCGTTGGCCGACTACGGCTCCAATAGCGCGCAGACCATCCACTACCTGGCCGAGGCGATGAAGCTGGCCTATGCCGACCGCTCCGAATACCTGGGCGACCCGGCCTTCGTCAAAGTGCCGCAAGCCGGCCTGACCTCCAAGCGCTACGCCGATCAGTTGGCCGCGTCCATCGATCCGGTCAAGGCGCGCCCCGCCGCCGAGATCAAGCCGGGCAAGCCGCAGCCCTATGAAAGCGACCAGACCACTCACTATTCCATCGTCGATAAACAGGGCAACGCGGTGGCTGTCACCTATACGCTGAACCTGAACTTCGGCAGCGGCATCATCGCCGGCGGCACCGGCATCCTGCTCAACAACGAGATGGACGACTTCTCCGCCAAGCCCGGCGTGCCCAACGCCTTCGGCCTGATCGGCGGCGACGCCAACGCGGTGGCGGCCGGCAAGCGGCCGCTGTCGTCGATGTCGCCCACCCTGGTGTTGAAAAACGGCAAGCCGTGGCTGGTCACCGGCAGCCCCGGCGGCGCGCGCATCATCACCACCACCTTGCAAACCATCGTCAACGCCATCGACTTCGGCATGAACCCGGCCGAAGCCGCCGCCGCGCCGCGCGTGCATCATCAATGGCTGCCGGATGAATTGCGGGTGGAAAAGGGCCTGAGCCCGGACACGCTGCGCCTGCTGCGCGAACAGGGCTACCAGATCGCGGTCAAGCCCAGCATGGGCCGAACCCAGACCATCCAGTTGCGTGACGACGGCCTGTACGGCTATTCCGATCCGCGCAACCCCGACGGCGCGACCCTGGGCTATTGATCCCGTCCGGCACCGGGCCGGGCGGGCGCCTCGCGCGTTCTCCCCGGCCCGGCTCACCGATAAAACGGCAAGGGGTGTGCAATTGGCCATAATGCAAGCATGCTGAACGGAGAAAAACCGCCGATGCTGAAATCGCTGAGCCGCGCCGCGCTCGCCTTGTCGCTATTGCCCAACGCCGGCGCGGCCACCCTGCACTTCGCCACCCAGGACTTCCCGCCCTTCATCGAGGTGAGCGACAAGCCACAGCCGCAGGGCCTGATGGTGGATGTGCTGGTGTCCGCCTGCCAGCGCCTGGGCTGGAGCTGCGAGATCCAGCCCATGGTGTGGCGCCGCGCGCTGCTCTTGGCCGAGGAGGGCAAGGTGGATGGCATCTTCCCGGTGCAGGACACTCCGGAGCGCCGGCTGTCGCTGGCCTTGAGCGCACCGGTGTTCAACAGCAGCTACGGCCTGTTCGCCACCGCCAGTTCCAACTTCCGCTACCAGCAACCGCAGGATCTGGCGCTGCGCCGCATCGCGGTATACGGGCCGTCCATCACCCAGAACGCGCTGGATAAATTGGTCGCCGGCCTGCCCAATATCAACATCACCGTGGAAAATAATCAGGAAACGGTGTTGAAGAAATTGGCCGCCCTGCGCTATGGCGCGGACGCGGTGGTGTTCGCCAACGAGGACGTCACTCGCTTTCTGATCCGCCGCGAGGCCTTGAGCGGCATCCGCCCGCTCGCCACCATTCAGCCGCTGACTTATCTGTACGGCTTCCCGCTGAAAAACGTGAAACCCAATACCGTGGCGGATTTCAATCAGGCGCTTGCCGCCATGTGCCGCGACGGCACCTTGCCGCGGCTGGCGCGTCGCTACAATGTGCGCATGGCTGGCTGCAAGTGATACCCGCTCTTCATTAGATAGAAATTACTATCAATTAAGTTGAACATTTCAGCCGCATCAGCTAGAATTGTTCAAAATATCAAACAGCCACCTTAAGCGCGTAGCCGTTTTGCGCTTATCTTGCGCTTCAATGCGATAAACAACCCTTCTGCCCCAAACGGTTTCACGGGGCAGCCTAAGCGACCGACTGTCTTTGCTGACGGCGTCATCCGCGCTTTTAGCGGAGCGTTGTTGCGCCTCTAGCGCATGTGGCCCCGGATCTTCATCACAGGAGCTTTTCATGCCCATTCATCAACAAGACCAACCCATGCTGGGATGGCTGTGCCTGTTGGCCGCCATCGTCACCGAAATCATCGGCACCTCCTTCATGGCCTACGCCGCCCGCACCGAAAGCTACTGGGGCTATGGCGTGATGGCCGCCGCGCTGGCGCTGTCCTACTACTTCCTGTCGCTGGCCATCCGCACCATCGCGGTGGGCGTGGCCTACGCCGCCTGGGAGGCGCTGGGCCTGGCCGGGCTGGCGCTGATCGGCGTCTATGTATTCGGCGAAGCCTTGCTGACTCAGGAAATGATAGGTCTGGCGCTGTCCGTGGTCGGCATCGCCTGCGTGGTGTTCGGCGAAGACCATGGCAACGCCGAGGAGCAAGCCGCATGAAAACCGTTTTCTACTTATTCGTGGTGTCTTCGGCGCTGATCGAAGTGGCCGCCAACCTGATGCTGGAAAAGTCCAACGGCTTCCGCCACAAGGCCTGGGGCTTCGGCGCCATCGCCATGGTATGGGTGGCTTTCGCCTTGTTGGGCCAGGCGGTGCGCGGCATCGATCTGGCGGTGGCCTACGCGCTGTGGGGCGCGCTGGGCATCATCGGCACCGCCATCGGCGCACGGGTGTTCTTCGGCCAGAAGCTGAAGCCGCTGGGCTGGCTGGGCATGGCGGTGGTGGTTTCTTCGGTGGTGGTGCTGACCACGGCGTGACGGTTTTATGACGCGTCGCAGCAGGCCACCTGTCCAATCTGAATATGGCGATGTGGCCGTTATCGGTTTACGGTACGGGCTCCATCCAGGCAATGAAAGGCTGAGACATGCAACAGTATCAAGTTTTGAGCGGCATGAGCCAGGAACCCTTGGAGAACCCCCAAGCCTTGCTCACCCTTTGCGAGCACTGCGCCAGCGATGTCGGCATCCTGGCCATCCACGGTGAAACGGATCAACCCTGCGAGTTGTGCGGCGAGGTAGACTAAGCCGCGCCTTCCGTCTCCACACCGGGCCGGCCTTGCCGGCCCTTTGTTTTTCCCGGCGCCGCCGCGCCGGCACAGGAATACCGATGCCGATTCAAAAACTGGACCACGCCGCCCTGCCAGACTGGGTGGCGCTGCGCCAACAACTCTGGCCGCGCCATGCGTCCGCCGCCCACCACCGCGACGGCGAGGCCATCCTCGCGTCGGGCCACCTTGCCGCCTTCCTGGCGCGGGACGCCGCCGGCCAGGCGGTGGGCTTCGCCGACGCGGCGATCCGGCACGACTATGTCAATGGTTGCGCCGACAGCCCGGTGGCTTTCCTGGAAGGCATTTTCGTGTTGCCCGCTTGCCGGCGACACGGCATCGCCCGGCAACTCGTTGCGGCGGTGCAGGCCTGGGGCCTGGAGCACGACTGCATGGAACTGGCGTCGGATGCGCCGCTGAGCAATGTCGATTCGCAGCGCATGCACGCCTGCCTGGGTTTCGAGGAAACTGAAAGAGTGGTGTTTTTCAAGAAAACGCTGGCCTAGCAGCGGCGGCTGCGCGCAAAACCCATTCCATTCCCGGCCATCGCGGCCGCGTAGATTTGCTGCCGGCAAGATCTCCATGATGCAATGGCGCTCATCAGCGATTCATGGCGGAGACCGCCAATGCCCGGCCCCTTCCGCCCGCCAGCCCGCCATGTGCGGCGATCCCTGCTTCAGCAGCGCCGCTTGCTCAAGGGCTCGCTGCCCGTGATCAGCTTCTATCTGGCCGAAGTGGCGATGACGCTTACCGATGCGGCCTTCGTCGGCCATCTCGGCAACACGGAGCTGGCGGCGATAGGTCTTTCCATCGGAGCGCTGTTTCCATTGATATTTGGCGGCATGGCCTTGGTCTCGACCGGGTGCATCTTCGTTTCCGAGGCCCATGCGCGCGGTGATCACGCCGGTACCCAGGCGGCGCTCGATCTCAGTCTATGGGCCTGCCTCGCCCTGTCCCCGGCGCTGATTGCCGTCGCCTTGCTGCTGCCGGCGGCGTTCCGTCTTGCCGGCCAGGACCCGGCCGTGGTCGCCTTGTGCGGGCAATACCTTGCCGTCGTCGGCGGGAGCATTCCCGCAATGCTGGGTTTCAGCGTCTACCGCGCCTATGTTTCGGCGCTGGGCGCGAACCGGGTGATCTTCGTCGTCAGCCTGGGCGGTGTGCTGCTGAATGCCGCGCTCAATTATGTACTGGTTTTCGGAGCGCTCGGCCTGCCCGCTCTTGGTTTGCCCGGCGCGGCGATAGGAACCGCCTTGGCCAGTTGGGCGATGTTGTTCGCCATCGCTCGCCACTGCCGGCATCGACTCGGCTACCGCTTTCGCTGGCGCTCGCGGTCTGGGCTGGACAGACAAACCTGCCGCGACCTGCTCCGCATCGGCCTGCCCTCCTTCGCTATTGGCTTGTTCGAAAGCAGCTTGTTCGGCGTGGTGACGCTGCTGGCGGGCTACTTCGGCGTGGCCTTCATGGCCGCCACCACCATAGCCATCTACGTTGGCGATCTTTTCATCATCCTGGCGCTGGGAATTGGCGATTTACTAACCGTGCAACTGGCCGCCAAGGCGGCGCGGGGCGATGTGCGCGGCGGCCGCCGGCTGGCCTGGAGCGCCCTGCTGCTGATCACCGTGCTGACCGCTCCCCTGGCCGCGCTTTGCTGGTGGGGGCCGGACTGGATTGCCGGCATCTTCATCGATACCGCCAAGGCCGAGGCGGCCGAGGTGTTGCGATACGCCCAAATCCTGCTGGGCATTCTTGCCTGGTTCTTGCTGGCGGATGCCGCTCAAATCATCTTGTCGCGCAGTCTGAAAGGCTTGCGCGACACGCTGGCGCCAATGTGGATCGCCAGCATCGGCTATTGGCTGATAGGCATAGGCGGCGGCTGGATGCTGGCCACCCAGGGAGGGCTGGGCGGCGTCGGCCTCTGGTATGGGCTGGCCGCGGGGCTCAGCTTGGCGGCGCTTGCGCTGGCGTGCCGGCTAGGCGCATGGACTCCGCCCCAGGCCTTATCCGCGCGTAGATAAAGACGGCGCGCAAACATCCGCGCTTATTGATCTTTCTTCGGTGTATTCATTTCCCGCGGCCATTGGGAAAAGGCCATGAACCAAAGCGCGACGATGCCGAAAAAGGGAAACGCGAAAAGCAGGCCGACCCATCTCGAATATCCCATCCTCGACAGCACGATTCCGGACAGCACCACCGACAAAATCGTGACTACCGCTATCAATAGTAGAATGATCCCCATTATCGCCATCACTTGGCTCCTTCAAACGCCGGCCATTTCGACCTCGCCAGAATCCACAGCGCCGCCAGCATGCCAAGCACCGGCACGAGCACCAGCAGCGCATAATAAGGCGGCAAGCCTACCCGCTTGAAGATGCGCCACAAGGGATAAGCCGTCACCACAACGGCCATGACCAGGTTCACCAGAAACTCCACCAAACGCCTCCTCGCTCAAAACCATGCCGCCATCGGATAAAGGGCGGCATTTTAGCATGCTCGGCCGGCAGGCATTTCAGGCCATGCCGCGCCAAAACAGCCGCCTCGAAGCAATCTCAGCGGCTGGCGGCCGCCTGCTGGCACGAGGGCGCCGCCCGCTCCGGCTTGCTGCTCACATGGATGGGTTCAAGGAAAGACTCGATCGCCGCCGCCAGCGCGAGCGGCGTCTCGTTCATCGGGTAATGGCCGGCGTTTGGCAACTCCTCAACCGTGGCCAGCGGGTAGCGGCGCAGATAGGTGTCCGCCATCAGCCGGGCATTGAACGTGGGATCATGCTCCCCCACCAAGACCTTCACCGGATGCCGGCCGCTGATCCGCTCGCTGAAATCGGTGTCGGCCCACGCGCGCAGATAGGCGGCGAATGCTTGCCGAGAGGAGCGCGACGCCGAATAGGCCGCCTTCCATTCGACCCAGGACGACGGCAGCCGGCCGCCGGTGCTGCGATTGATGATGGTTTTGCGGCTGTCCACATGTTCCGCGGCGTCTTCGAGCAAACGCCGCGTCGCGGCATCGTAAGCCATGCCGCCGCAAGGCACCGGCGCCACGGCAAGCATGGACAGCACGCGTTCCGGGGCCAGCGTCGCGATCCTTTCGCTCGCCATGCCTCCCATCGAATGGCCGATCAGGCTAAAAGCCGGATAGCCAAGCGCATCCGCCAGCGCCAGCGCGTCGGCGGCGATCTCGTCCATGGTGTAGGCGCCCTGCGCTTCCCGCATGCCGCCATAGCCGCGGCAATCCATGAAGATGTAGCTGAAACGCTGGCCGGATAGCCATGGCTCTATCGGCTTGAACGAGCGCGCATCGCCGAACCAGCCATGCAGCACGATGACAGGGTGAGGGCCATTCCCCACGCGGTGAAAGGTATTGGGCATATCGCCTCCGGTATGTGCATATTCGCCGCGACGGGTGCCGCCGCTGGCGCCATTGCGCCGTGCTGGCACGGCGATAACGCATCCTAAACCAGCTGGAATCGGCCCGCTTTCTATCAAAGGCCATTTACTGTAGGGTTTGGGCCATGAGAAACACCTTGCTTGATCCTTACGAGAACATCCCGCGCGGCGTGGTGGTGACCGCCAACGATTACGCGGCCGGCACCCTGTTTCCAACGCATGCGCATCGCCGCGGGCAGTTTGCCTTCGCCTCTAGCGGCACCATCAGCGTGGCCACACCCGAAGGCCGCTGGCTCGTGCCGCCGCGGCGCGCTTGCTGGCTGCCCGCCGACATGAGCCACGCCATGACGATGAGCGGGCCAGTGACCATGCTCAATGCTTTTGTGTCGCGCGAAGAGCCCGCAATTGCGCGCATGCCACCGCGGTGCGGCGTCTATGGCGTCTCCACCCTGTTGCGGCAATTGCTGGAAGAGGCTGTCGATCTGCCCGCCCTGTATGACCGGGATGGCCGTGACGGCAAGCTGATGAGCCTGCTGGTGGCGGAAATCGCATCGATGCCGCGTCTGTCGCTGCATGCGCCTTTGCCCGCGGACCCTCGACTCGCTCGGGCCTGCCAGCGGCTGTTTGATGCGCCCTCGATAGGCGTCGATCTGGATGCGGTTGCCATGGACGCGGGAATGAGCCGGCGCACCTTCACCCGGCAGTTCCGCGCCCAGACCGGGGTGAGTTTCGCCGAGTGGCGCCAGCAGGTTTGCCTGCTCGCCGCCATCGAGCGCTTGAGCGCCGGTCAAGCGGTGACGCGGGTTGCGCTGGACCTGGGCTATGCCAGCCCCAGCGCCTTTTCCTCAGCCTTCCGCCGTGTGCTCGGCGAAACGCCTACTCAGTATTTGGAGACGCGCCGGCCGGTCTGAGAGCCGCTTTCTCAGCGGTTTTCGCCTTGTCTCGCTCTTGCTCGCGAGACTTTGAACAGGCTCTGAGACGCTTTCTTGAATGGCTGCCGCCAAAAAAATACCCCGCTGGCGCGGGGTATTGGCTTGGGCTAGGCCTGGGGGTATTCCCCGGGCCTCTTCCCAAGGCTCCGGCATCAAACCATCGCTTGGCTTACACCTTCACGGTATCGGCCAGTTCCTGGTAGTCGGCGATCTCGTTGAAGTTCATGTAACGGTACACTTCGCCGGCCTTCTGATTGAGCACGCCGATGTCGGCCATGTATTCCTCCTTGGTCGGAATGCGGCCCAGACGGGAGCAGATCGCGGCCAGTTCGGCGGAACCCAGGTAGACGTTGGAGTTCTTGCCCAGACGGTTGGGGAAGTTGCGGGTGGAGGTGGACATCACGGTGGCGCCCTCCTTCACCTGCGCCTGGTTGCCCATGCACAGCGAGCAGCCCGGCATTTCCATGCGCGCGCCGGCGGTGCCGAAGGTACCGTAATGGCCTTCCGCGGTCAGTTGTTCGGCGTCCATCTTGGTCGGCGGCGCCACCCACAGTTTCACCGGGATGTCGCGCTTGCCTTCCAGCAGCTTGGAGGCGGCGCGGAAGTGGCCGATATTGGTCATGCAAGAGCCGATGAACACTTCGTCGATCTTGGCGCCGGCCACGTCGGACAGGGTTTTCACGTCGTCCGGGTCGTTCGGGCAGGCCACGATGGGTTCGTGGATGTCGGCCAGATCGATCTCGATCACCGCCGCGTATTCCGCGTCGGCGTCGCCCTTCAGCAGCTGCGGATTGGCGATCCAGGCCTCCATCGCCTTGATGCGGCGCTCCAGCGTGCGCGCGTCCTGATAGCCGTTGGCGATCATGGTCTTCATCAGGGTGATGTTGGAGGTCATGTATTCGATGATAGGCGCTTTGTCCAGGTGCACGGTGCAGCCGGCGGCGGAGCGCTCGGCGGAGGCGTCGGACAGCTCGAATGCTTGCTCCACCTTCAGATCCGGCAAGCCTTCGATTTCCAGGATGCGGCCGGAGAAGGCATTTTTCTTGCCGGCCTTGGCCACGGTGAGCAGGCCCTGCTTGATCGCGTACAGCGGAATGGCGTTGACCAGATCGCGCAGGGTCACGCCCGGCTGCATCTTGCCCTTGAAGCGCACCAGCACCGATTCAGGCATGTCCAGCGGCATCACGCCGGTGGCGGCGGCGAAGGCCACCAGGCCGGAGCCGGCCGGGAAGGAGATGCCGATCGGGAAGCGGGTGTGGCTGTCGCCGCCGGTGCCCACGGTATCCGGCAGCAGCAGGCGGTTCAACCAGCTGTGGATCACGCCGTCGCCCGGGCGCAGCGACACGCCGCCGCGGGTGGAGATGAAGGCCGGCAGTTCCTTGTGCATCTTCACGTCCACCGGCTTGGGATAGGCGGCGGTGTGGCAGAAGGACTGCATCACCAGATCGGCGGAGAAGCCCAGGCAAGCCAGGTCTTTCAGTTCGTCGCGGGTCATCGGGCCGGTGGTGTCCTGGGAGCCGACGGTGGTCATCTTCGGTTCGCAGTAGGTGCCCGGGCGCACGCCCTGGCCTTCCGGCAGGCCACAGGCGCGGCCGACCATTTTCTGCGCCAGGCTGAAGCCCTTGCCGGAATCGACCGGGGCCTTGGGCAGGCGGAATTCGGTGGATGCCGGCAGGCCCAGCGCTTCACGCGCCTTGCCGGTCAGGCCGCGGCCGATGATCAGGTTGATGCGGCCGCCGGCGCGCACTTCGTCCAGGATCACTTCGGACTTGAGCGCGAAGTCGGCGATCTTCTGGCCGGCCTTCTCGATCTTGCCTGCATACGGGTAGATGTCGATCACATCGCCCATTTCCATCTTGGACACGTCCACTTCGATGGGCAGCGCGCCGGAGTCTTCCTGGGTGTTGAAGAAGATGGGAGCGATCTTGCCGCCCAGACAGACGCCGCCGAAACGCTTGTTCGGCACGTAAGGGATGTCTTCGCCGGTGCCCCAGATCACGCTATTGGTGGCGGATTTGCGGCTGGAGCCGGTGCCGACCACGTCGCCGACATAAGCGACCAGATGGCCTTTTTGCTTCAGGTCTTCGATGAACTGCATCGGGCCGCGCTTGCCGTCTTCTTCCGGGGTGATGCCGGGACGGGCGTTTTTCAGCATGGCCAGGTAGTGCAGCGGGATGTCCGGACGGCTCCAGGCGTCCGGCGCCGGGGACAGGTCGTCGGTATTGGTCTCGCCGGTCACCTTGAACACGGTGACGGTGATTTTCTCGGCCACGGCCGGGCGGCTGGTGAACCATTCGGCATTGGCCCAGGATTCCACCACTTGCTTGGCGTGGGCGTTGCCCTTGTCCATCTTTTCCTTCACATCGTGGAAGGCGTCGAACATCAGCAGGGTTTTCTTCAGGCCGTCGGCGGCGATCTGCGCGACCGCGGCGTCGTCCAGCAGGTCGATCAGCGGCTTGATATTGTAGCCGCCCAGCATGGTGCCCAGCAGTTGGGTGGCCAGTTCGCGGGAGATCAGCGGGGATTTGACGTCGCCCTCGGCCACGGCGGCCAGGAAGGAAGCCTTGACCTTGGCGGCATCGTCAACGCCCGGCGGCACGCGATGGGTGATCAGATCGACCAGGGTGCTTTCCTCGCCCTTGGGCGGGTTTTTCAGCAGTTCGACCAGCGCTTCCACTTGTTTGGCGGACAGCGGCAGCGGCGGGATACCCAGCGCGGCGCGCTCGGCCACGTGTTGACGATAAGCTTCCAGCATGACTTTGACCTTTATAGCTTGGGTTGTCGGCAGCGTCCCCGGCATGGCCCGCGCTGCTGCGCGCGGCGATGCCGGCAAGGCTATGGACCGCGCGGTGGGATGCCGATGGCCGCGGCCCAGATTTCATGCCTGAAGATTACGCTGTTAGCGGTCCGCTTTCAAACGAGTTATCGCAACATAGATTGTGAGATAAAATCACAGCATGAGCACTTATCCCCCACTCAACACCCTGCGTATTTTTGAGGCAGCGGCTCGTCTGGAAAGCTTTTCCGCCGCCGCGGGCGAACTCTTCGTCACCCACGGGGCTGTGAGCAAGCAGATCAAGCAGTTGGAAGATTGGCTGGGCGTGCCGCTGTTCGAGCGCAGCGGCGGCCGAGTCAAGCTGACCGACCCTGGCTGGCGCTATCTGGTGCAGGTGCAGGACGGCCTGGATTTGATCGCCAACGCCACCTCCCAGCTGCTGCAGCCGGACCGCCAGCGCCGGCTCAGTATCAATTCCACGCCCACTTTCGCCATGCACTGGCTGCTGCCGCGGCTGAGCCGCTTTCGCGAGCAGTTTCCGGAGCTGGAGCTGCACCTGGCCACCTCGGACCGCGACATCAGCCGGCTGGACAGCCCGTTCGACATCGCCATCCGCCGTGGTCCCGGCGATTGGCCCGGCCATATCGCCAAGCCGTTTCTGAAGGAGTGGGAGCTGCCGCTGTGCAGCCCGGCGCTGCTGGCGGCGGCGCCCATCGCCAGTCCGGCGGACCTGGCCCGGCACACGCTGCTGTACGCCGATACCCGCCCAACCGCCTGGCAGCGCTGGCTGACCCTGGCCGGGGTGCCGGAGCTGAAACCGGCCAGCGCCATGCATTTCGATCGCTTCTCCCTGGCGCTACAGGCGGCGATGGACGGCCTGGGCGTGGTGCTGGGGCCGATGCCGATGGCGCAGGCGCAGATCGATGCCGGCGCATTGCTGTCGCCGTTGCCGGCGCCGGTGGCGACGGTGCGCGACTATTGCTGGGTGGCGCCGCGCATGGCGGCGGAAGACGCGACGGTGGCGGCGTTCTGCCGCTGGCTGGAAAGCGAGGCCGCGCGCCCGGAAACCGCCTGAGCCGGCTTCAGCGCGGGGTCACGCCGATCTGCCTCAGCTCCGGCGGCGCGGTGTCGCGCGGCAGCCATTTATTGTAGATGCGCTTGAAGGCGCCGTCTTTCTTGACCGCGGCGAAGGCGTCGTGCCAGCGCCGGATTTCGGCCGCCGAAGTGCCGCGCGAGAACGCCAGGTAGAGTTCCAGCGACTCCAGCACCTTGACCACTTCCACAGAGTCCGGCGGCTGATGGATGTCTTTCAGCACCGAGGCGACCACGAAACCGCCTTCCGACCACATATCGTAGCGGCCCACCAGCAGCTTTTGCGCGGTCACTTGCGGCGTCGGCGCCAGATCCACCTCGACGAAGCCGGCGGCGGAGGCCGCGTCGGCGAAGATGCTGCCACGGTAAGCGCCCACCGGACGCTGATATATGCCGGAGCCCAAGGCCAGCAGAGCGGCGGCCTCGCCCTTGCGCGCCAGCAGCACGGTCTGGGAAATGGCGATGGGTCCCAGCAGCGTCATCTGCTTCTCACGCGCGTCATTGCGCCCCACGGTGAACAGCATCACATTGGGCGCGGTGGTCACCTCCTTGTAGCCACGCGCCCAGGGCACCACTTCAATCGCGCTATTGTCATGCATGCGCGACTGGATCTCGCGCACCACCTCCACCGCCATGCCGTCCGGCACACCGTTATGCAGATAGGTGATGGGCGGCCAGTCCTCGGTGTAGATCGTGATGGCCCGCGCTGGCCAAGCCGCCAGCAGCAATAGCAGCGCCAATATCGCTTTCATGATGATTCTCCGCCGGCTTGATCCTGTCTTTATTCATAGCCGCGCTTGACCGCGGCTGCAGAGGAATCGCCGGCGCGCCAGCCTGACGGAAACGATACCAAATGCATGCGATTTGGCATTCAAGCATTAAGCAGCAAACAAGCCGGCCATGCCACGGACTCATGGTCCGCAAAGCGTCGCTGGCCCGTGGCTGGCGTGGCCCGGCCGCCAGCGCGGGGCGTCCATGACGACGGCAAACGGCTTATCCGCTATAATGGCGCGTTGTGCCGGCGTAGCGCCGGCCTTATCATTCGCGCACCACCCAAAGCTAAGGATAGTCATGAGCCGCATCACCCTCTCCCGCTTTTTGATCGAACAGCAACGCAAGGCCGGCTCGCTGCCGCCCGAGCTGCGCCTGCTGATCGAAACCGTTGGCCGTGCCTGCAAGGCCATCAGCTACTCGGTGAACAAGGGCGCGCTGGCCGGCGTGCTGGGCGAGGCCGGCACCGGCAATATCCAGGGCGAGGCGCAGAAGAAGCTGGACGTGATCGCCAACGATTACCTGCTGGACGCCAATGAATGGGGCGGCAGCCTGGCGGCGATGGCCTCCGAGGAAATGGAGCTGCCCTATCACATTCCCGGCGAATACCCCAAGGGCGAATACCTGCTGATGTTCGATCCGCTGGACGGCTCGTCCAATATCGACGTCAATATCTCGGTGGGCACCATTTTCTCCATCCTGCGCTGTCCGCATGGCATAGATCACGCCACCGAGGGCGCCTTCCTGCAGCCAGGCACCGAGCAAGTGGCCGCCGGCTACACCGTGTACGGCCCGCAAACCTTGCTGGTGCTAACCTTTGGCAGCGGCGTCAACGGCTTCACGCTGGACCGCGAGCAAGGCTCTTTCGTGTTGACCCACCCGGACATGAAGGTGCCGGAAAGCACCGGCGAGTTCGCCATCAATATGTCCAATATGCGCCACTGGGATGCGCCGGTGAAGCGCTATGTCGACGAATTGCTGGCCGGCAGCACCGGCCCGCGCGGCCGCGATTTCAATATGCGCTGGGTGGCGTCCATGGTGGCGGAAGTGCACCGCATCCTCACCCGCGGCGGTATCTTCATGTACCCGCGCGACGCGCGCACGCCGGATCAGGCCGGCAAGCTGCGGCTGATGTATGAAGGCAATCCGATGGCCTTTGTCGTGGAACAGGCCGGCGGCGCGGCCACCAACGGCCATCAGCGCATCATGGAAATCCAGCCGCAAAAGCTGCATGAGCGCGTGGCGGTCTTCCTCGGCTCCAAGGAAGAAGTCGAGCGCGTTACTGGCTACCACGCCGAACAGCAGTAAGCGGCCACGCCAAACAAAACAAGCCCTGCCGGATTCGACAGGGCTTGTTTTTTGTTCGCCGCCGGCGCTAGCGCAATTGCTCGCGCACTTCCATCAGCGCGAAACCCAGCAGATTGCTGCCGTCCCACATCTCAGGCAGCCGTGCCTGCGGATCGTCCTCGGCCCAGCCTATGCCCCAGATGCAATCCACCGGGCTGGCTTCCACCAATACCGCGTCGCCGGTGCCGCGCAGAAAATCGCCCAATAACGGATTTTGCCGGAACTTGGCCAGATTGCCTTGCATCACCACTTCGCAACAACGCTGCTGCCACAAGGCGGAATCAAAGCCACGCACCTGGCGCCCCAGCGCCTTGGCCTCGGCCGGGCTGGCCGCCGCCAGTATGCGGCCACGGGTTTCGGCATCCTCGAACAGGCGCGCTTTTTCCGCCATCATATAATGCTCGGCGCTGGCGTAATGCGTGCCACCAAGTTCAAAGCCCGCCATGTACCATTGACTCAGGCAGCTCTTGCAGACGCCGCCGTCGTGCTTGGGCCGGTGCCCCCAAAAAAACAGGAAATCCAGGGTTTCGCCGGCCGCAGCCCGCTTGCGCAACTCACTTACCGTTCGGATCGCCATGGTCCGCGTCCTCCACTTCCAGCGCGGCATCCGCCGCAAAAAAAGCCAAGAGCCCCATCTTCGTGTCCGCTGTCGCCGCGGCGCTGAACATCTTCATGGCCATCACTATAAGGAGCCGGAACCGGCTTAGACAAGCGCGGCGCGAACCCAAACCGCGCGCGCATCCGCCAGCTTCCGCGCAAACCGACAAAAACAATGATTAATTACCGCGCCGCGATGATTTTGCCCGTTAACGCGGCGGCGGCGCGCAGTGGATATGCAACACTGCCTTACCAACATAGGTGCGCCCCACCCGCTTGCCCATAGGTAAAACTACTGATGGCCGCATTGCGGCGCCGAGCCAGACAGGAGTATGTTGATTCCACGCCGCCACGCCGCGGCGAGAACCGAAACGACAAACACTGGGGAGACCGGCATGACCGTGGTGATCACGCTGGACATGGTATTGGCGCAGCGCAAGCTCAGTTCCAAAGCGCTTGCGCTGGCCATAGGCATCACGCCGCAGAACCTGTCGCTGCTGAAACGCGGCAAGGTCAAGAGCCTGCGGCTGGATACGCTGGACGCGCTGTGCCGGCAGCTAAGCTGCCAGCCAGGCGATTTGCTGGCCTATCGCCGGGAAGCCGACGAAGACCCCACCCTGTGACGCTCAGCCGGCGGCCTGGCGCGCGCCGCGCGCCGCAGTGCGGCCGGAATGCAGATAGTCCGCGATGTAGTCCTGCGACACTTCGCCATTGTAACGGCCGTCGTCGTCCAGCACCGGCATCCAGGTCAGATTGTGCTCGTACAGCCGGGACAGCACCACGCGCAGGTTCTCGCCCGCCGCCGCGGTCACGCTCACCGGCTTGATCTTGTCCGCGCACACGCCATCCGCGCCGCGCGCGTCGCGCCGGCGCACGAAGCCCAGCGGCAAGCCGTCCGCGTCCACCACGGTCAGGTGCATCAGGTCGTTGTCGTCCATCAGGCTGTAAGCGGCCGCCAGCGGCGTGTCCAGCCGCGCGGTCAGCGTTTCCTGCTGATCGGCCACTTCGCCGGCCTGCACCAGCAGCAGGCGCTTGAGCGTGCGGTCCTGGCCGACGAAGCTGGCGACGAAGTCGTCGGCCGGCCGCGCCAGGATTTCGTCGGAGCCGGCGCATTGCACCATGCGACCCTGGCGGAATACCGCGATGCGGTCGCCCAGCTTGATCGCCTCGTCGATATCGTGACTGACCAGCATCACGGTCTTGCCCAGCTGGCGCTGCATTTGCAGGAATTCGTTCTGGATCTGCTCGCGGTTGATCGGGTCCACCGCGCCGAAGGGCTCGTCCATCAGCAAGACCGGAGCGTCGGCCGCCAGCGCGCGGATCACGCCGATGCGCTGCTGCTGACCGCCGGACATTTCACGCGGATAGCGTTGCAGGAAGCGGTTGGGATCCAGCGCCACCATGCTCATCAGTTCGCGCGCGCGCTCGCGGCAACGCTTCTTGTCCCAGCCCAGCATGCGCGGCACCACGGTGATGTTGTCCTCGATGGTCATATTGGGAAACAGGCCGATCTGCTGGATCACGTAGCCGATCTGGCGGCGCAATGTCACCGAGTCGATGCCGGCGGTGTCCTCGCCATTGATCAGCACCTTGCCCGATGTCGGCTCGATCAGCCGGTTGATCATCTTCATGGTGGTGGTCTTGCCGCAGCCGGACGGCCCCAGCAGCACGCAGATTTCGCCTTCCGGCACGTGCAGATTGACATTGTCCACCGCCTGGAAGACTTGGCCGTTTTTCTGGGTAAATTGCTTGCAGAGGTTTTGCAGTTCAATCATCAACGAATTCCTTTCGGGGTCAGCGCGCGCTGAGCGCGCAGCAACAACCAATCCATGGCGACGGCGAGCACGCTCACCGCCAGTGCGCCGGCAATCAGTTTGCGGATGTCGCTCTGACTGATGCCGTGCAAGATCAAGGTGCCCAAGCCGCCGGCGCCGACGATGGCGGCAATCGCCATCACGCCGATGTTCAGCACCACCGCGGTGCGGATGCCGCCGAAGATCAGCGGCGTGGCCAGCGGCAGTTCCACCCAGCGCAGCCGCTGCCAGAAGGTCAGGCCCAGGCCGCGGCCGGCTTCACGCACGCCAGGGTCCAGGTGAGTCAGCGCGGTGTGGGTGTTGCGCACGATGGGCAGCAGGGAATAGAGGAAGGCGGCGGTAATCGCCGGCACCGCGCCTATGCCCTGTCCGATCAGGGAAAACAGCGGAATCATCAGGCCGAACAACGCGATGGCGGGTATGGTCAGCACAATGGTGGCCAGGCCCAGCACCAGGCCGGCCAGCGCCTGGAAGCGCACGATCAGCACCCCCAGCGGCACGCCCAGCAGCACCGCCAGGCCGACGGCGATGCCGACCAGGTACAGGTGTTGTTCGGCCAGGCCGGCGATTTGCGGCAGGTTTTGCCAGATGTACAAGCAGGTTTGCAATAAGGTGTCCATGCGCCCTCCTCAGATCAGGCCGCGCTGGCGCAGGAATTCGCTGGCGACTTCCTTCACCGGACGGTGCTCGATATCCACCTTGGCGTTGAGCGCCGCCATGGTGTCGTTGTCCATCAGCGCCGCCAGCTTGTTCAACTCGTCGGCGAGGCCGGGGTTGGCCTCCAGCGCCTCGCGGCGCACCACCGGGGTGGCGGCATAGGCGGGGAAATAGCCCAGGTCGTCCTGCAGCACCACCAGGTCGAAACCCTTGACGCGGCCGTCGGTGGTGTAAACCAGTCCGGCGTCGACGAAGCCGTCGCGGATGGCGTTATAAACCAGGCCCGGGTCCATCTGGCGGATCTGCGGCCGGCTCAGCTCCATGCCGTACAACTGCTGCATCGGCTTCAGTCCATCCGGCCGGCCGGCGAACTCCATGTCGAAGCCCAACTGCCAGCGCTTGGCGCTCTCATTGCTCTCATTCACCCGCCGCGCCAGGTCTGACAAGGTGCGCACGCCCTCGGCCTCGGCGCGCACGCGCCGCATCGCCAGCGCGTAGGTATTGTTGAGCGGCGCCGGGTTCAACCAGATCAGGCCCAGCGGCTCGTCCAGCTTCTTCACCGTGGCGTAAGCCTCCTCGCTGCTCATTTTCTTCTGAATGCCGTGGTGGATGATCAGGCCGGTGCCGGTGTAATCCCAAGCCAGGTCCAATTGGCGGTTCACCAGCGCATTGCGCAGGATCACCGTCGCCAGATCCGGCTTGCGCGTCACTTGGTAGCCTTTGCTGTTCAAATATTGCGAGGTGATCTCGGACAGCAGGTGTTGCTCGGTGAAGTTCTTGCTGCCCAGCACCAGGCCGGCGGCAAACGCCGGCACGGCGGTCAGCAAGGCCGCCAACGCCAGCGCGCGGCGCGCCAGCTTGCGCCAGCGCGGAAAAAGAAGTGCTTGTGTCATGGAAATCCTCCGTGTGGACGCCCGTCGGGACGGGCGACAGCGGGGTGTTCGAATCAGGCCAGGCCGCGAGCGGCCGCCAGGCGGCCCACGCCGGCCAGCGCCAGGTCCAAGGCCAGCGCGATCAGCGCGGTGGCGCCTGCGCCCAGCAGCAAGGCGGTGTGATTGTTCAGGTAGATGCCGGGGAAGATCAGCTCGCCGTAGCTGCTGGCGCCGATCAAGAAAGCCAGCGGCGCGGTGCCCACATTCAGCGCCAGGGCCACCCGCACGCCGGACAGCATCACCGGGAAGGCATTCGGCAATTCCACCCGCCACAACCGCTGACGCGGGGTCATGCCCAGCGCGTCCGCCGCTTCCAGCAGCGCCGGGGACAAACCGGCCAGGCCGGCATAGGTATTGCGCACGATGGGCAGCAAGGACGCCAGGAATAGCGCGACGATGGCCGGCGCGTCGCCGATGCCGATCAGGGCCATGGCCAGCGCCAGCACCGCCATCGGCGGCAGGGTGTTGCCGATATTGAAAATCTGCATCCAGTGTTCAGCGCTGTGCCGCAGCCGCTGACGGCTGAGCAGCACGCCGCTGGGCAAGCCCACCGCCAGGGCCAACGCCATGGACGCGCCCACCAGGTAGAGATGCTGACGCCCCAGGTACAGCAGGTCTTCGCGGTACTCGCTCCATACGGCGGGGCTGACGCCGTAAATCAATCCCGCCGCCACTGCGGCCAGGATCAGCCCGATCATGCTGCGCTTGCTAAACGCTCTTTTGTGCATCTGCGTCCTCCTAGGCGGAAACGATGGCGGCCAGGGCCACGACGATCCGCTGTAATGATCGCGACAACTAGAGAGCTGCCAGTAGATAGACATCCGGTGTTCACCGGACATGAGGTGCGTAAAACGCGGAGTTCGACAGCGGCAAAGCTGCCGATTTTGAGTGGCGCGGTGTGCGCCTGATGAAAAACCTAATAAGTTATAACACTGTTTGTATCGAACATGCAAATTTTCTAATTTACGTTAACAGCCGTTTATGGCCGATGCAAGGCCTTGAAAAGCCGATATTTCTTTACCTGCAAATAAAGCCAAATGGATAAGCCGACGACGCATCCCCGCCACCGCCGCGGGCATCCCCTATAAGGTACGCGCGCGAGAACGGCCGTGAGCGCAGCTGGCCAGCGCTTGCCATCGGCATGACTCGGCCGCAGAATGCGCTATTCCGGATGCCGGAATAATGGCGGCAAAAAATATGGACAGATTCCATCTGATGACTGTATTCATCGCCACGGCGGAGGCGGAAAGCTTTGCCGGCGCGGCGCGCAAACTGGGCTTGTCGCCGCCAGCGGTGACCCGCGCGGTGGCCGCGCTGGAAACTCGGCTGCAAGTGCGGCTGCTGAACCGCAGCACCCGTCATGTGCGTGTGACCGAGGCCGGCCAGCGCTATCTGGAGGACGCGCGCCGCGTCATCGCCGCGGCCGACGAGGCGGACGAAGCCGCCGCCGGCATAGACGCGCCGCCGCGCGGTTTGCTGACCGTGACCGCTCCGGTGCTGTTCGGCCGCCGTTACGTGATGCCGGGCATCAGCGACTTCCTGCGCCGCCACCCCGGAGTGACCGTGGACGCGCTATTGCTGGACCGAGTGGTCAATCTGCTGGAAGAAGGCGTGGACGTGGCGATACGCATCGGCGAACTGCCGGATTCCAGCCTGCGCGCGCAACGCGTGGGCCAAGTGCGGCTGCTGCTGTGCGCGTCGCCGGACTATCTGGCGGAACACGGTGCGCCGGCCTCGCTGGAGGATTTGCGCCGCCACGCCATCATCGCGTCGCGCGGCGTCGGTTCCGTCGCTGAATGGCGCTTCCAGCGCGGCGGCAAGATACTGAGCGCGCGGCTGACGCCCCGACTCACCGTCAGCGACAATGAGGCGGCGATCGCCGCCGCGGCGGCCGGCGTCGGCATTACCCGTCTGTTGTCCTATCAGGCCGCGCCGCTGCTGGCTTCCGGCCAGTTGCGCACGGTGCTGAGCGACAGCGATGATGCGGTCCAGGCCATTCACATCGTCCATCAGCAAGGCCGGCTGGCTTCGGCCAAGACCCGCGCCTTCATCGAACTGATGGCGCAACGGCTGCGCGCCGATCCGGCGCTGCGCTAGCGCCGCCATCCCCTTTCACCCTCGTTCAAGGAGACCTATCCATGTTGACCCCGCTTAAGGACAAGAGCGTACTCATCACCGGCGGCACCGCCGGCATCGGCCTGGGCCTGGCCCGTGCCTTCGCCGGCGCCGGCGCGCGCGTGGCGATCAGTGGCCGCAGCCAGGACAAACTGGATGCCGCGCTGGCCCGGCTGCGCGCCGAAGGGCTGAACGCGGCCGGTCACATCGCCGATGTGGCCCGGCCGGAGGATGTTGCCCGCCTGCTGTCCGCCACCGCGGCGCAGGCCGGCCTGGACGTGCTGTGCTGCAATGCCGGCATCTTCCCGTCCGCCCCGCTGGCAAGCATGAGCGCCGAGGAGTGGGACCAGGTGCAGCACACCAATGTACGCGGCAACTTCCTGTGCGTGCAGGCGGCGCTGCCCTTTCTGCGCCAGGCCGAATACGGCCGCGTCATCCTCACCTCCTCCATCACCGGTCCGGTCACCGGCTATGCCGGCTGGAGCCATTACGGCGCCAGCAAGGCGGCGCAGCTGGGCTTCATGCGCAGCGCGGCGCTGGAGCTGGCGCGCGACGATATCACCATCAACGCGGTGATGCCGGGCAATGTGCTGACCGAGGGGCTGCGCGAGCTGGGCGAGGACTATCTGAACAAAATGGCGGCGGCGGTGCCGCTGCGGCGGCTGGGCAGCGTCGACGACATCGCGAACGCCGCGCTGTTCTTCGCCAGCAAGGAGGCCGGCTTCATCACCGGCCAGACCCTGATCGTCGACGGCGGTCAGGTGTTGCCGGAGTCGCTGGACGCCATGGCCGGCTGAGCGCGACAAACCTCCGGCCGGCATCGCTGGCCTCGGCGCCAGCGATGTTCCAGCGCTCACATGGGGCTTTTCAATAGATTTCATTTCAAAAAAACAATAAAGACATAACAGCATGCGCCGCGATGGCGATTGACTGTGCGCGAACAATCGTTATGCTGTTGGCACCGCGGATGCAAAGGACCGCGGCTAAACCCGACAACAACACAGGCGCGCCAAAGCGCCAATTGGCGGGCGGATAGCGGCGCCAGCCGCGCCCCGCCACGCTGAATCGCTCAGAAAGGGAAATAGATGAGAACCTCCGCCACTCTGCTGGCCGCGGCCTGCTGCGCCGCTTTCGCCGTCTCCATCCAGGCTGCCGGCACCCTGGTCTACTGCTCCGAAGCCAGCCCGGACGGCTTCGACTCCGCCCAGTTCACCTCGGGCACCACCTTCGACGCGGCCGGCCACGCGCTGTTCGACCGCCTGGTGGGTTTCGAGAAAGGCTCGACCAAGGCCATTCCTGGCCTGGCCACCACCTGGAGCGCCTCGCCGGACGGCAAGGTCTACACCTTCAAGCTGCGCCAGGGCGTGAAGTTCCACACCACCGATTACTTCAAGCCGACGCGTGATTTCAACGCCGACGACGTGGTGTTCACCTTCATGCGCATGTTCGACAAGAACCACCCCTTCCGCAAAGCCTACAACACGGAATTCCCCTACGCGGTGGACACCGGCCTGGCCAGCAACGTCAGCGCCGTGGAAAAAGTGGACGCGCAGACGGTGCGCTTCGTGCTGAAAGCGCCGGACGCCGACCTGGCGATCAAGATCGCCATGCCCTTCGCCTCCATCCTGTCCGCCGAATACGCCGAGCAGCTGCTCAAGGCCGGCCGCGCCGCCGACATCAACCAGAAACCGGTGGGCACCGGCCCCTTCATCTTCAAGCGCTACCAGAAGGACGCCCAGATCCGCTACGCCGGCAATAAGGCGTATTGGGACAAGAGCGCGGTGAAGGTGGACAATCTGGTGTTCGCCATCGCCACCGACCCCTCGGTGCGCTATCAGAAAATGAAGGCCGGCGAGTGCCAGATCATGTCCTATCCGCGCCCCAGCGATCTGGCGGTGATGAAGACCGATCCCAAGCTGAAAATGCTGACCGCGCCCGGCTTCAATATCGGCTACCTCAGCTACAACCTGGACAAGCCGCAGTTCCAGAAGCGCGAGGTGCGCCAGGCGCTGGACATGGCGATCAACCGCCAGGCCATCATAGACGCGGTCTACCAGGGCCAGGGCCAAGCCGCCAGCAACCCCTTCCCATCCTCGCTGTGGTCCTACAACAAGAGCCTGAAGAACGCGCCCTACAATGTGGCCGCCGCCAAGGCGCTGCTGGCCAAGGCCGGCTACCCCAACGGCTTCGAGCTGAGCTTGTGGGCGATGCCGGTGCAGCGGCCGTACAACCCCAACGCCAAGCTGATGGCGGAGATGATACAGTCCGACTGGGCCAAGATAGGCGTCAAGGCCAAGATCGTGACCTATGAATGGGGCGAATACCTGAAGCGGATGAAGCGCGGCGAACACGACGCCGGCCTGATGGGCTGGACCGGCGACTACGCCAGCCCGGACAACTTCCTGGGCGTGCTGCTCAGCTGCGAGGCGGTGAACGGCTCCAACTACTCGCGCTACTGCAATAAGGAGTTCGACGCGCTGATCATCAAGGCCCGCACCCTGAACGATCAGGCCGAGCGCGCCAAGCTGTACTCCCAGGCGCAAACCCTGTTCAAGCGCGACCTGCCGTGGACCACCATCGCCCACTCCATCATCAATCAGCCGATGCGCAAGGAAGTGAACGGCTTCAAGATCAGCCCCTTCGGTGATTACCAGTTCAGCGGCGTCAGTGTGAAGTAAGGCCGCTTCAGGGCGCCGCCCTTGCGGCGCCCTGTCCGACGGCTAAATACTGTGCTGACTCACCCGCAAAGATAAGGCTTCCGCGCTTTCCTTGCGCTGGCTGTAACGGTCCGTCAGATAGGGGGACACATCGCGGGTAAGCAGCGTGAACTTCATCAACTCCTCCATCACATCCACTACCCGGTCATAGTAGGCGGATGGCTTCATCCTGCCGCCCTCGTCGAACTCGAGGAAAGCCTTGGGCACCGAGGACTGATTTGGAATGGTCAGCATCCTCATCCAGCGCCCCAAGATGCGCAGTTGGTTGACCGCATTGAACGACTGAGAACCGCCGGACACCTCCAGCACCGCCAAGGTCTTGCCCTGAGTGGGACGAACGGCCCCAGCGGACAGCGGAATCCAGTCAATTTGCGTCTTCATGACGCCGGTCATTGCCCCATGCCGTTCCGGGGTACACCACACCATGCCCTCGGCCCACAAAACAAGTTCGCGCAGCTCCTGCACCTTGGGGTGGCTATCCGGAGCATCATCCGGCAATGGCAGGCCCTTGGGATCGAACATCCTGACCTCCGCCCCCATCGCAAGCAACAAACGGCCCGCCTCCTCAGCCAAGAAACGGCTGTATGAGCGCTCGCGCAACGAGCCGTACAGCAGTAAAAAGCGGGGCGCATGCTTGGATGCGGGCACCGCAGACAACTGCGAAGACGACGGGCTTTCAAATAGATCAGCCCGGACATTGGGCAAATCGGGGGAATGGATGAGCATAGCGGCCTCCTGCAGGTAACGAGTCAATCCCCCTGTGCGAACCCCGCGTTGCGGCCTCACAAGGGTGAGCGGAACGCAGGCCATGATAATGGATCTAGACATTATTTCAATAGTTCTTGTATAGTTGAACCATGGAAAACAAAACCGCGACCCAAATCTTCGAATCCCTGTCTTCCAGCATCCGGCTCGACATTTACCGCTTGCTGGTCAGGCAAGGACTGGAAGGCATGGTGGCTGGCCAAATCGCCGGCACGCTCAACCTTCCTCCCAACAACGTGTCCTTTCACCTCAAGGGCATGAGCCATGCAGGCTTGGTTTCGGTGGAGCAGGAAGGACGCTACCAGCGCTATCGCGCCAATTTGACCTTGATGCTGGAATTGATCGCCTATTTGACCGAAGAGTGCTGCGCCGGCCATCCGGAGCAATGCGTCGACATGCGTGCGGACTCATGCTGCCCAGAAGCCGCCCTGCCCCCATCATCCAAAACTGACACGGAAAACTGATGCCATGAACGTGCTTTTCCTGTGCACCGGAAACGCCTGCCGCTCCATCCTGGGCGAAGCCGTTTTCAAGCACCTGGCGCCGGCCGGCTGGAAGGCCATGAGCGCGGGCAGCCAACCTGCCGGACAAGTGCATCCGCGCTCGCTGGCGCTCTTGAAGCGCGAAGGAATTGCTGCCGAGGGCTGCCGCAGCAAATCCTGGGACAATCTGCCGGCCACGCCCGACATCGTCATCACCGTCTGCGCTAGCGCCGCCGGCGAAACCTGCCCCGCCTACCTGGGGCAGGCGCTGCGCAGCCACTGGGGAGTGGAAGACCCCACCCACGCCACCGGCTCAGACGCGGAAATCGACGCGGCCTTCATGGCGGCCTACCGCATTCTGCGCACCCGGATTGAAACCTTCCTGGCCTTGCCGCTGGCCGAGCTGCGACAAGACCCCACGCGCCTGAAAGCGGAACTGGATCGTATCGGCGGCTTGCTGCCCTGAAGGCAAAGCAGCATGACGGCCATGACCATGCTGGCTGCAGCCCATGCAAGCCATCGGGACGTAGCCAGCCGGCTGGCTCTATCCACTCAATCGCAAACTCCCGGTCAGCCCACACCTTATGAAAAAGGAGAATCATTTTGTCCACCCCCTGTGACGCCACCCTTCACCGGGACAGCCCGGCGTCGATGAGCAGGTTTGAACGCTACCTGACCCTCTGGGTTTTTCTTTGCATCATCGCGGGAATCGCGCTGGGACAAACGCTGCCTCAGGTCTTCCAGGCTATCGGCAAGCTGGAAATCGCCCAGGTCAACCTTCCCGTCGGTTTGCTGATTTGGGTGATGATCATTCCCATGCTGGTCAAAGTCGATTTTGGCGCGCTGCACGAAGTACGCCATCATGTTCGCGGCATTGGCGTGACCCTGGTGGTGAATTGGCTGCTTAAGCCGTTCTCCATGGCGTTTCTAGGCTGGCTGTTCATTCGCAACCTATTTGCTCACATGCTCCCGGCGGAGCAGCTGGACAGTTATATTGCCGGACTGATCCTGCTAGCCGCCGCACCCTGCACCGCCATGGTCTTCGTGTGGAGCCGGCTGAGCAATGGCGACCCCTTGTTCACGCTGTCGCAGGTCGCCTTGAACGATAGCATTATGGTTGTGGCGTTCGCCCCGCTCGTCGGCCTCCTGCTCGGCATCTCCGCGATCACCGTGCCATGGAACACCCTGCTGGTATCGGTCGTGCTTTACATCGTGATTCCGGTCATCTTGGCGCAATCATGGCGCAAGGCGCTGCTAGCCAAGGGGCAGGCGGCTTTCGAGGCCGCCATGAGCAAGATTGGCCCTTGGTCGATCGCGGCCCTGCTCGCGACCTTGGTTCTGCTCTTCGCCTTCCAGGGCGAAGCGATATTGCAGCAGCCGCTAGTGATTGCCTTGCTGGCGGTCCCCATTTTGATCCAAGTGTTCTTCAACTCCGCCCTGGCCTACTGGTTCAACCGGCTCGTCGGAGAAAAGCATAGCGTGGCCTGCCCGTCTGCGTTGATTGGCGCGTCCAACTTCTTTGAACTATCGGTGGCCACCGCCATCAGCCTGTTCGGATTTCATTCCGGAGCGGCGCTGGCCACTGTTGTCGGCGTGTTGGTTGAAGTCCCCGCCATGCTGCTGGTTGTTCGCATCGTGAACGCCAGCAAAGACTGGTATGAAAGAGACGCGTAGCCGCTAAACACGCTCAGGGCGTCCGGTTCCTACTGCAAGGCCGCGGCGCTGCCGGAACCGCGCGGCCGCGTCTGAACCGTGGCTTGAGTTGTCCAGGCGGCCTAGCCTCCCTCCCGAACGAGCCGCGACGGAACGCGTTCCCGGCCCTTGCCGGGACAACCGCTAGCGAATGCGCGGCAGGAACAGCTCGGCCAGCATGCAGCGACAACTACCACCGCCCACCGCCTCTATGGTGGGAATGGGGTTGACCACCGGCTGGCCGTGCCGCTCCAACACTCTTTGCTGCGCCGACGTGAAGCCGTTCCACGCCTGTTCCGACATCGCGATCAGCGGCTGGCCGCCAGCGCCGCGCAATTGCAGGATATTGCCGCAGAAGCTGCGCTCCACCTGGGCCAGGCTGATGTCTATCACCTCGTGATGCTCGCTCAGCGCGCTCAGCACTTGCCGCCGCTGCTCCGGCCGGTGCAGGCTCTCGGAGCAAATCACCGCGAAGCCTTCGCCCACGCTCATCATCACATTGGTGTGGTAGATGGGCACGCCGCGGCTGTCCACGGTATCGAACAAATGCACCGCTTCCAGGCCGCGTCGGCGCGCGTAACGGTAGAGCGCGCTTGGATGGCAACGCTGCGAGCGCGCCGCGTACACCCGCTTGCGTGGATGATCGAACACCATCACCCCGGTGCCCTCCAATATCAGATCTTCTTCCTGCGGCGGGCCGGCCCACACGACTTGCTCCACCTCGTAGCCATGACTCAGCAGCAGTTGGCATAGCTCCTCCACCCGCCGCTCGCGGCGCCGGTTCAAGGTATGCATAGGATAAACGTGCAGGCTGCCATCCACGCTGGTGCTGAACCAGTTATTGGGAAACACCGCGTCCGGCGTCGGGTAGCCGTCCGGGCTTTTCTCCAGCACCAGCACTTCGACGCCATGATTGCGCAGGCGCTGCGCCATCGCGTCGAATTCGGCCAGCGCCAGCGCGGTGACCTCGGCGGCAGGCAGTTGCAGCCTATGCTGGAATACATTGTCGGCGCCGGTCTGTTCGTTGAAGGCGAAGTCGCACGGGCGCGCCATCACGACGGCGCGGGCCAGTTGGCCTTGTCTGGCGTTGAGCCAGATCGGCTCCAGGTTTTCTTGCGCCGGCGCGGCGGCGGCGATGGCTTGGGCTTGCATGGTGGGCGGCTCTTGGGTGGGTGGTTGCATGTCCGCCCGCGGGCGGCAAATCATTCTACAGACAGTACGGCCTCGCCCAATGCCAGAAACATGACACAAACCTTCAAGCAGGCGACACGCGCCGACTTGACTTCCACTGACGCGGGCGCTCAAATCAACAGACGGTCCCCAAGGCCGTTTTACACCGCCGGCGCTGTCGACTAGACCAATGGCCAGTCGCCCCCAACCGCCGAATTGCATGAAATTGAAGCCATCTTCGTGAAACATCGAGATTGTTCCGGCATGCCCTATTTCAAAATCTCCATTGTGCTGATCTTTGCGCTCTGCACTGTCTACATCCACTTTCGCGGCCGCCAGCGCCTGGGTTTCTGGCGACAACTGACCGATCACTCCACCTTCATGGCGCCGATCAACTGCTTCTGCTACCTGTTCTCCACCCTGCCAGCCCGCCCCTACCTACCACTGCAAAGTTTTCCCGAACTGCAAACGCTGAACGATAACTGGCAGCGCATCCGCACCGAGGCGCTGGCCCTGTCCAACGACGGCGCGATCAAGGCGTCCGACCGTTATGACGACCTGGGCTTCAATTCCTTCTTCAAATCCGGCTGGAAACGCTTCTACCTCAAGTGGTACGACCAGCCGCACCCATCCGCGGCCAAGCTGTGCCCCGAGACCACCGCGCTGCTGCAAGGCATTCCCTCGATCAAGGCGGCGATGTTCGCCAGCCTGCCGCCGGGCGGCCGACTGGTGCGCCACCGCGACCCCTTCGCCGGCTCGGTGCGTTTCCACCTGGGTTTGTCCACGCCGCAGAGCGAGGCCTGTTACATCGAGGTGGACGGCGAACGCTACAGCTGGCGCGACGGCGAGGCGGTGTTGTTCGACGAAACCTATCTGCACTATGCGGAGAACGCCACCAAGCATCAGCGCATCATCCTGTTCTGCGATATCGAGCGACCGATGCGCTTCCGGCTCGCCGCCTGGTGCAACCGCCAGATCAGCCGCCTGCTGCTGGGCGCAGCCAGTTCCCCCAATCAGGAAGGCGACCGCACCGGCGCGCTCAACCGCCTGTTCCGCTATGTGCAGGCGGTGCGCTTGTTCGGCAAGCGCATCAAGGCGCAGAGCCGCCTTGGCTATTACGCGCTGAAATGGCTGTTGTTCGGTGGCTTGTTGCTGGGCTGGCTGCTGAGTTGAGCCAGCAGCCAGCCGTTTGACCGATAGCGTTTGCGAATAGAGAAACCAGCTGCCTCGACTAGTTCAGATCGTCTTCATTGAAGCCCATCTGCATCAGCTCGCCGGCGGCGTTGCGGCAGCTGACCGCGAAATCGGGCCGCTCCGGGGTCTTGCTGCCCGGATGCAAGCGCACGGAAGTCACTTCCATGCAATCGCGGGCCAGCGCCGCCCGACGACCCACTTTTGCCAGTTCCGGCGCCCAGCGGCAGAAAGCGCCGCCGGCGAAAGCCTGGGCTCCGCACAACTCGCCTGCAGGCTGGATCGCATCCGGCAGAACCACGCCGGCAATGGCCTTCAACTCCTCCTCGTTCTTGGCCGCGGCCTGATGCTGACTGGGCCACACCGAACACGTCAGCCAAATGCCTCCCGCCAGCATGGCGGCAAACAGCACGCCGACATGGACCCAGGACAGCGGCGAGGGCTGCGCCGGCTCGCGCCTCGGCAGTGGCCGCGGATACATTTCCTGATAAGGCGTCCGGCATTCCGGGCACACGCCTGGCGGCGCTTGCCGGCCGCGCGGCGCGGCGCCGCTCACATGGCCGCAATGACGGCAATGTTTCGTCTTCATCATTGTGCATCACTCCCCAGATTGAGGTCCGCCGCGCTCGCCGACGCTTTTGTCCAACCTCATTCCTAACACCCGCACCCCAATGCGGACATCCTTAAATGCTAACCCATGCGATGCCATTGGTGTTTGCGGCGGCATCGCGCCCAGCCTGCCCTATTTCACAGGCGACAACGGCAAGGCGCGCGACCGCCCCATGGCAGGACCCCGGTGCGGGAGGTGTATGCTGTTGCCCTGCTCATCAGCAAGACAGGAGGGAACAATGGGTTTCAGCACCGCAGAAAAAGACAAGATGGTGGCGTTGAAAGGCGTCGGCGCCACCGTCGTTTCCAGATTGGAACAAATAGGCTTTACTTCATTGCCGCAACTGGCGGATCAGGACCCGGCGCTGCTGACACGCCAGATCGCGGACATGATGGGCTCCAGTTGCTGGCACAACAGCCCGCAGGCCAGGGCCGCGATCCGGGCCATCATCGAGCTGGCGCGGACGGAGCGCGGCTGAGCCCCTGACCTCCGCCCGAAAAACGTAGCGGAGCGGCAGCAAATCTGTGAGATCGCTGCCACGCGCATTCGCCATGGCGCCGGTGATGCAACAACGCCGGCCTTACGCAGAAGTTGGTTCTGTTTGCGAGTCTTAGAACCTGTTCAAAGTCTGCTGCGCTTCGGCGATACGGCGTTGAAACCAAGCTCAAAATGCTCATGTACCACGTGTACATTCCGCTTTTTCGCTCGTTTTCGCCTTGTCTCGCCCTTGCTCGCGAGACTTTGAACAGGCTCTTAGTAGTGGTAACGACACTGCAAAATGGTCAGCACATCATTATGTACGGCATAGACCAGGCGATGCTCGTCATCGATACGGCGCGACCAGAAGCCGGCGAACTGATGCCTCAGCGGCTCCGGCTTGCCTATCCCTTCAAACGGGTTGCGCTGGATGTCCTTGATCAGAGCGTTGATGCGCTTGAAGGTGGGCTTGCTGTTCTGCTGCCAGTAGAGGCAATCCTCCCACGCGTTGTCATCAAACTTGATCTGCATCACTCGCCTCCGTCTTCGAGCAGCGTCCTTTCCTTGGCTTCTCCGTTGTGGAATCTTGCCGCCGCATCGGCCAGCCGCTTGGCGTTTTCAGGGGAGCGCGTCAGGTAGGCGGTTTCTTCCAACGCGTTGTAATCGGCCAGCGACATGATCACCACCGGCTCACCGCGCTGGGTGGTGACGATCACCGGCGCCCGGTCTTCATTCACTTGGCGCATGACTTCGGCCAGGTGCTGGCGGGTGTGGCTGTAGGTAAGCGCTTTCAAGGTATGCCTCCCTCAAGTCGACAATGATTGTACAAACCATAGCACAATCACCACAACCATGCAGCCTGTCGCGACTCGCGCCGGTAGATTCCCCCATGCTCAACACCCTTCCGAAGCGCCTGCTGTTCTAGCGCCGCCCAAACAAGCCCCAAGAGAAGTCCACTTCCCCATCCTGAAACACGGGAAAGCCGCGCAAGCATGAACGCAGCCACACCTAGATCGCCTAACAGATAGTTCTGGCCATCAATGAACGGCCGCCCTTTCGAGGGAGGTTTAAATGTCCGGAATACTTTGCACGATGAAGGAAATTCGTCGGCGGACAGGGTTTCACCCTGCAACGATCTACCGTAAGATCAAGAAGAATGAATTTCCCGGGCCCATCAAAATCGGAACCGCGTCTCGCTGGCCTGAAGAGGACTATGCGAAATGGCGGGCAGAGTACATCTCCAAGCAGCGTGCTGACCCCACCGACAAGCTTTGTGAGTAACACTGTGAGCAACAAAGCATCGGACTAGAAATTAGCACCAACAAATTCAATTGGTTAGACCAAAAATGCTATTGATGATCGACAACTACGACTCCTTCACCTACAACCTGGTGCAGTACTTCGGCGAGCTGGGCCAGGAGGTGAAGGTGTTCCGCAACGATGAAATCACCGTGCAGCAAATCGAAGCGCTGCGCCCGCAATACCTGGTGATCTCACCTGGCCCCTGCACCCCCAACGAGGCCGGCGTGTCGGTGCCGGCAATCAAGCACTTCGCCGGCCAACTGCCCATCATGGGCGTGTGCCTGGGTCACCAGGGCATAGGCCAGGCTTTCGGCGGCCGCATCGTTCACGCCAAGCAACTGATGCACGGCAAGGTGTCGCCGGTGCATCACCACGATGTCGGCATGTTCCGCGGCCTGCCCAATCCAGTCACCTGCACCCGCTACCATTCGCTGGTGATCGAGCGCGAGACGCTGCCGGACTGCCTGGATGTCACCGCCTGGACCGACGACGGCGAGATCATGGGCGTGCGCCACAAGACGCTGCCGATAGAGGGCGTGCAGTTCCACCCGGAATCCATTCTCACCGAGCATGGCCACGCGATGCTGGACAACTTCTTGAAAGAGTTCGCCTGATGAAGAGGATGTTGATGCTGGCCGCGGCGCTGACGTTGGCTGGCGCGGTGCAAGCCGGTGCGCTGGATGATTGCATGCGCGCCGAAGCGCAAAGCCCGGCGGTATCCACCTGCCTGCAGCAGCGCCAGGCCAAGGCCGAGGCGGCGCTAGCCCTGACGGAACAGCAGACCGCCGCCGCGATGCGCGATCTGGATCAGGTCACCGGCAACCGCTACCGGACGCGCTTGGCCTTGAGCCAATCCGCTCGCGCCTTCAAGGTCTACCTGGACAAACAGTGCCGCTGGGTGGCCAGCAGCTACGCCAGCGGCAATGGCGCCGCCCAGGCCCAAGCCGGCTGCCGTATCGACCTGACCGAGCAGCGCCTCGCCCAATTGGCGGCGCACGCCGGCAACTGAACTCCCGGAGCGGCCGGCTCCGCGCCGGCCTCGCCCGCCCAAGCTAAAGGACTACCCGATGATTACCCCGCAGGCCGCGCTGAACCGGCTGATCGACGGCAATGAACTGTTCTATGACGAGATGCTGGACTTGATGCGCCAGATCATGCGCGGCGAACTGACGCCGGCGCAGACCGCGGCCATCTTGATCGGCCTGCGCGTCAAGGTGGAATCGGTGCTGGAAATCGCCGCCGCCGCCACCGTGATGCGCGAGTTCGCCACGCCAGTGCCCATCAGCCTGCGCGAGCATCTGGTGGACACCTGCGGCACCGGTGGCGACAAATCCCATACCTTCAATATCTCCACCACCGCCGCCTTCGTCGCTGCGGCGGCCGGCGCCCGCGTGGCCAAGCACGGGGGCCGCTCGGTGTCGTCCAGCTCCGGCAGCGCCGATGTGCTGGAGTCGCTGGGGGTGCAGCTGGCGTTGAGCGCCGAGCAGGTGGGCCGCTGTGTCGACGAAATCGGCATCGGCTTCATGTTCGCACCCAATCATCACACCGCGATGCGCCACGTGGCGCCCATCCGCAAGGAGTTGGGCGCGCGCACCATCTTCAACATCCTGGGACCGCTGACCAATCCGGCCGACGCTGAAAACCAGCTGATGGGCGTGTTCCACCCTGATCTGGTCGGCATCCAGGCGCGGGTGCTGAAACAATTGGGCAGCCGCCACGCGCTGATCGTGCACGGGCAGGATGGACTGGATGAGCTGACCTTGTCCGGGCCCAGCATGGTGGCGGAGTTGAAGGACGGCCAGATTGAGGAATACTTGCTGGACCCGCGCGAACTGGGCTTCGAATTCGCCGAACTCAAGCAGTTGCGCGCCGAAACCGCCGCCGCCTCGCGCGACATTCTGCTGGCGGTGCTGAATCAGGAAACCGGTCCTGCTCGCGACATCGTCATCCTCAACGCCGCCGCCGCCATCTACACGGCCGGGGTTTCCCCTAGCCTGGCCGACGGTGTTACCATGGCGCGCGAAGCGCTAGACTCGGGCCGCGCCCGAGCCAAGCTGGATCAATTGATCCAACTCAGTCACGCGCTGACGGCTTGAGCCCAGAATAATCCGCGCCGGCATCGCAGCCCTTGCCGGCGCCCCTAGATATGAATGCACCATTAAAGCCATGAGCAAACTGTCCAAAGACATCTTCAAGGCCTATGACATCCGCGGCATCGTCGGCAAGACCCTGACCAATGACGTCGCCCGCCAGATCGGCCAGGCCATCGGTTCCGAAGCCAAGGCCCGCAAAGTGAAATCCATCGTGGTCGGCCGCGACGGCCGCCTGTCCGGCCCCGAGCTGTGCCAGGCGCTGGCCGAAGGCATCCAGGCCGCCGGCGTCGACGTGGTCGACGTGGGCCGCGTCGCCACGCCGATGCTGTATTTCGCCGCCCATGAGCTGGGCTCGCTGTCCGGCGTGATGGTCACCGGCAGCCACAATCCTCCGGATTACAACGGCTTCAAGATGATGCTGGCCGGCAATACCCTGGCCGGCGACGATATCCAGAAGTTGTACCAGCGCATCGTCGATGGCGATCTCGCCAGCGGCGAAGGCGGCTACGGTACTCATGACATCGCCGAAGCCTATCTGGACCGCATCACCTCCGACATCAAGCTGGAGCGCCCGCTCAATATCGTGGTGGACTGCGGCAACGGCGTGCCCGGCGCGTTCGCGCCGGTGTTGTTCCGCCGCCTGGGCTGCCGCGTGCGCGAGCTGTTCTGCGACGTGGACGGCAACTTCCCCAATCACCACCCGGACCCGGCCAAGCCGGAAAATCTGCAGGATGTGATCGACGCGCTGCAGAAGACCGACGCCGAAATCGGCCTGGCCTTCGACGGCGACGGCGACCGCCTGGGCGTGGTGACCAAGGACGGCACCATCATCTGGCCGGACCGCCAGCTGATGTTGTTCGCCGCCGACGTGCTGGAGCGCAATCCCAAGGCCAAGATCATCTACGATGTGAAATCCACCCGCCTGCTCAAGCCGTGGATCAAGCAAAACGGCGGCGTGCCGGTGATGGCGCGCACCGGCCACAGCTTCATCAAGGCCAAGATCAAGGAAACCGGCGCGCTGCTGGCCGGCGAGATGAGCGGCCATGTGTTCTTCAAGGAACGCTGGTACGGCTTCGACGACGGCATGTACGCCGGCGCCCGCCTGCTGGAAGTGCTGTCCCGCGTCGAGGACCCCAGCGCGCTGCTCAATGCGCTGCCCAATGCGGTCTCCACGCCGGAACTCAACCTGAAGATGGCCAAGGAAGGCGAGAACCACGCCTTGATCGCCAAATTGCAGGCCTCCGCCAGCTTCGACGGCGCCGAAGAGGTCAACACCCTGGACGGCCTGCGCGTGGAATACAAGGACGGCTTCGGCCTGGCGCGCGCGTCCAACACCACGCCGGTGATCGTGCTGCGCTTCGAGGCCGACAACGACGTGGCGCTGGAGCGCATCAAGGGTGACTTCCGCCGCGTGCTGGGCACCGCCACTGACGCCAAGTTGCCGTTCTGACACCGGACAGTCCAACGTCTTGCCAGCGTTCCACGCGAACGCGAATCAACACCGCCGGGGACATGGCCGCAGCCATGTCCCTGTTGTATTGAAAGGAAAACCATGTACGCCCAGGCTGCATCCAGCTTCAACACCGCGCGCGACCTGCTGCGCTTCGCCGTATCACGCTTCAACGACGCCGGCCTGTTCTACGGCCACGGCACCCAGAACGCCTACGACGAAGCCGCTTACCTGATTTTGTCGGCGCTGAAACTGCCAGTGGACCAGCTCGAGCCCTTTCTCGACGCCAAGCTGCTACCCACCGAGGTCAAGGACGTGATCGACCTGATCGAGCGCCGCGCCGAGGAGCGGGTGCCGGTGGCCTATCTGACCCACGAAGCCTGGCAGGGCGATTTCAACTTCTACGTGGACGAACGCGTGCTGGTGCCGCGCTCCTTCATTTACGAGCTGCTGGGCGAACCGCTGCAGCCGTGGATCGAACACCCGGAGCTGGTGCAGCGCGCGCTGGACCTGTGCACCGGTTCCGGCTGCCTGGCCGTCCAGCTGGCGCACCATTACCCGGACGCGGAAATCGACGCGGTGGACATCTCGCTGGACGCGCTGGAAGTCGCGGCCATCAATGTGCAGAACTACGGCCTGGACGAGCGCGTGCAGCTGATCCACACCGATATGTTCGAGGGCATAGAAGAGAAGTACGACCTGATCATTTCCAACCCGCCCTATGTCGATGCCGAATCGGTGGACGCGCTGCCGCCGGAATACCTGCACGAGCCGGAACTGGCGCTGGGCTCCGGCGAGGACGGCCTGGACGCCACCCGCGAAATCCTGCGCCGCGCGCCGGACTTCCTGAACGACAAAGGCGTGCTGCTGGTGGAGATCGGCCACAACCGCGACATGCTGGAAGAGTGCTTCCCCACCCTGCCCTTCATGTGGATGGAAACCGAAAGCGGCGACGGCTTCGTGTTCCTGATCACGCGTGAGGATCTGGTGGCCGGCCTGGCCGCCGACGCGCAGTAACACCCGCTAACAAAACCCCTGAAGCTGCGTTGCGCCGACTTGCCGTACCCAAGCTACCGTCTGCGTCGGCGCGCCTTGGCTCAGCGTTTTGCTAGCGACTCTAAGAACCTGTTTACGATCTTTTTGTAAGCGATAATGGGCTAGTGAAGAGAA
>NZ_JAYSGF010000028.1:0-67727 GCF_041912965.1 Chromobacterium sp.
TGGCGCGGTGGAAACGCGACACGGAAGCCTCCCCTCGGGGAGGCTTTGTTGCGTTTGGGCATTGGACATGCCGGCAATAAAAAAGCGCCGCGAGCGGCACTTGGTCTTGGAACGCTGGAACTTACAACATCAGGTTCAACATGCGATCGATGCGCACGCGGCTCAAGCGCGTCAGCAGCTTCTTGATCTGATCCGGATAGGTGCGCACGTCTTCCAGCTCACGGTAATGCAGCAGTTGCCGGCTGTGGCGCAGGATATTGTCCTGTTCCTGTTGGTTCTGGTGCTTGAGTTCGGCGTGAGGGTCGTTGATCAGCAGCGCGTTTTCCATGTCCAGCCGGAAAGCTCGCGGGTTGAGGTTATTGCCGGTCAAGAGCATGTGGCGCTGGTCGCTGAACATGCCTTTCAGGTGGTAAGTGTTATCGCCGTCTTTCCACAAATGAACGCGCAGCTGATTGGTGCCGATGTAATGGCGTTGGCGCTTGGCGAAGCGGCGCAGATTCATTTCGTAGAGATAGGGCAAGGCGCCGATGACCCGAAAGGGCTCGCTGGGCGGGATGTAGAAGTCGTTGGCGGTTTTGTCGCCGACGACGATGTCGATCTGCACGCCGCGTCGCAAGGCCTTGTTGATGGCGAGCACCACCGAACGCGGGAAATTGAAATAGGGGGTGCAGATGAACAGCGTGCTCTGGGTGTTGGCGATCAGATCCAGGATCACCGGGTTGAGCGCGTTGCCTTTGCCGATGCCGACAATGGGACTGATGGACAGGCCATCATGCGCGTCGGCATCATGCGGGAAGCGGTATTGGCTATGACTCAGCTTGTCGCGGAAGACGCGGATTTCCTTGCGGATGCTGCGGGTGGCCGGCGCCGGCTTGTCGAGCCGGAACACCGCGGGGTCATTGAAGAACTGCTCGTGCATATAGCCGGCCATCGTATCCGCCAGTGCCTGGCTGCGGATCAGGTGGTAACGGTCGAAGCGGTATTTGTCCAGCTTGTGCAGGTAGACATTGTTGATGCTGGCGCCGCTGTACAGCACCTGCTCGTCAATAATCAGGCCTTTCAGGTGCAGCACGCCGAATAACTCGCGGGTTTGCACCGGGATGCCGTAGATCGGAACATCGACGCTGTGCAACAAGGCTTGGGCGCGGTACCAGGCGGCATTGCAGCTGTCCTGACTTTCGCCGATGCGCCCGCGCTGGGCGCGATGCCAATCCACCATGACTCGGATATCCAGCTGCGGTTGCCGCTGCTTGGCGGCAAACAGCGCATCCAGCACTTCCTGCCCCGCCTCGTCGTGCTCCAGATAGAGCGCGGCGATGTAGATGCGGTGCTGGGCCTGAGCGATGGCGGCCAGCAGGCTAAGGCGGAAGTCTGCGGTCTGATGCAGGGTGGTGATGGCGTCGGCTTGCAGACGCAGCTTGGGCAGCTGAGCGAGCAACGATCTTTTTAGCAGAAATGCCATGTAAGCGTTGGAGTTTGACGTTTAATCGTGGAATCGTAGCATCGTTTTCGCTTCTTGGGGGAGTTGGCGCCCTGGCAATCCTTGCGCCAGCGCAGTTCCGCGCCAAATCGGGTTGGAAAGCGGGATACGACAGAGTCCATGGCAAGGCGGGGAGAAATGTGCAAAAATTCGTTCAACTAGATGAATTGCAGGTTTTCCAATGCTGGACCGGGACGGATACCGCCCCAATGTCGGAATCATCCTCATCAATGGCAAGAATGAGGTGTTCTGGGGCAAGCGAGTGCGTGAGCATTCCTGGCAGTTTCCGCAAGGCGGAATCAAGCCAGGCGAAAGTCCGGAAGCCGCGATGTATCGCGAGCTGCTGGAGGAGGTGGGTTTGCTGCCGCAACATGTGAAAATACTGGGCCGCACCCGCGACTGGATGCGTTATGAAGTGCCGACCAACTGGGTGCGCCGCGAGTGGCGCGGCAGCTATAAGGGGCAGAAGCAGATCTGGTTCCTGCTGAAGCTGGTGGGCCGCGAGTGCGATGTCTGTCTGCGCGCCAGCAGCCACCCTGAGTTCGATGGTTGGCGCTGGAATGAATACTGGGCGCCAGTGGACGCTGTGATCGAGTTCAAGCGCGATGTCTATGAGCGCGCGCTGGCCGAGTTAGCGCGTTTTCTGCGCGGGGTGGAGAGCCGAGAAGCGTATTTAACGCGCATTGGCCGCCCTCAGGAGCAGCACTGAGATGTTGGCGGGCGCGTCGTCGGCGCAGCCTGGATGCGATACGGCGGGCCTGGCCCGCTGTCTTTTTTTTCGCCGTGGCAGACTGCCGCGGCGTTTGGCGTAATTTGCTGGGCAACAAGATTTAAGACATGACGCAACAATACGATGAATCGTCGGTACGGGTGCTCAAGGGCTTGGAGCCGGTCAAGGAGCGGCCGGGGATGTATACCCGCACCACCGACCCCACCCATATTTGCCAGGAAGTGATAGACAACGCCGCCGACGAGGCGCTTGGCGGCTATGCGCGCAAGATCGCGGTGACGGTGCATCAGGATGGTTCGCTGTCGGTGGATGACGATGGCCGCGGGATACCGGTGGGCCTGCATCCGCAGGAGGGCGTGCCGGTGGTGGAACTGGTGTTCACCCGGCTGCACGCTGGCGGCAAGTTCAATAAGAAGGATGGCGGCGCCTATGCGTTTTCCGGCGGTCTGCACGGCGTCGGCGTCTCGGTGACCAATGCGCTGTCCACGCGGCTGGAAGTGGAGGTCAAGCGCGAGGGCGGCGTGCACCGCCTGGTGTTCTCCGGCGGCGACGTCATCGAGCCGCTGGCCCGGGTTGGCGATTGCGGCCCGCGCACCAGCGGCACCCGGGTGCGGGTATGGCCGGACGGCAAGTATTTTGAAAGCCCGCGTTATTCGCTGCCGGAACTGGAGCGTCTGCTGCGCGCCAAGGCGGTGTTGCTGCCCGGCGTGGCGGTGACGCTGATAGTGGAGCGTCCCAGCGGCGACGAGGTCAAGGTCTGGCAATATCCGGAAGGGTTGAAGAGCTATCTGGCCGAGCTGTGCAATGGCGATGAGCCGGTGGCGCCTCTGTTCGCCGGTGAGGCTTATATCGGCGATGATCACGAGCAATTCGCCAAGGGCGAGGGCGCGCAGTGGGCAATGGCCTGGTTCGAGGATGGCGCCAGCGGCGAGAGCTACGTCAACCTGATCCCGACCCCGGTGGGTGGCACCCACGAAGCGGGCTTGCGCGCCGGTGTGTTCGACGCGGTGAAGAGCTTCATCGACCACCACAATCTGCTGCCGCGCGGCGTCAAGCTGATGGCCGAGGACGTGTGGAGCCGTGTGCGCTTCGTGCTGTCCGCCCGGGTGCTGGATCCGCAGTTCCAGGGCCAGACCAAGGACAAGCTGACCAGCCGCGACGCCTTGAAACTGATTTCCGGCCTGGCGCGCGATCCGGTGGAGCTGTGGCTGAACCAGAACGTGGAGTCCGGCAAGAAAATCGCCGAACTGGCGATACGTCAGGCGCAATCGCGTCTGAAGTCGGTGAAGAAGGTGGAGAAGAAGAAGGGCTCCGGCGTGGCGGTGCTGCCCGGTAAACTGACTGATTGCGAGAGCGAGGATATCGAGCGCAACGAGCTGTTCCTGGTGGAGGGCGACTCCGCTGGCGGCTCGGCCAAGCTGGCGCGCGACAAAGAGTACCAGGCCATCCTGCCTCTGCGCGGCAAGGTGCTCAATAGTTGGGAAACCGACAAGGACCAGCTGTTCTCCAATGCTGAGATCCACGACATCTCGGTGGCCATCGGCGTGGACCCGCATGGGCCCAGCGATCACCCGGACCTGTCCGGCCAGCGCTACGGCAAAATCGCCATCCTGTCCGATGCCGACGTTGACGGCTCCCACATCCAGGTGCTGCTGCTGACGCTGTTCTTCCGCCATTTCCCGCGCCTGATCGAAAACGGCAATATCTATGTGGCCCAGCCTCCGCTGTTCCGCGTGGATGTGCCGGGCCAGGGCAAGCACCGTCCGCCGCGCAAGCTGTACGCGCTGGACGAAGGCGAGATGACCGCCATTCTGGACCGGTTGCGCAGCGAAGGCGTGCGTGAGAACGCCTGGGGCATTTCCCGCTTCAAAGGCCTGGGCGAGATGAACCCGGAGCAGTTGAAGGACACCACGATGAATCCGGACACCCGTCGCTTGTCGCAGGTGCGCGTGCGCGCCGGCGAGCTGGAGCAGACGCTGTCCACCTTCGTCATGCTGATGGGCAAGGGCGAGGCATCCAGCCGCCGCAGCTGGATGGAGGCCAACGGCAACGCGGTCGAAGCCGATATCTGAGCGACGACACGCGTTCAACGCCCCCGCAAGCCTGGCTTGCGGGGGCGTTGTCATGTCTGCGGTATCGCCGCAGCGCAGCGGATTCCAAACAGGTTCTTACCAGACGCGCAGTGTCTGTCCTGTCTGCACGCCTTCCACGCTGCGCACATAGGCCAGCGCGGCGCGCGCCGCCGGCACCGCCTCGAAGCCTGGGAAGAAGTCCTGGTACTGGCCCCAGGATTCCCGCAGCACATTGGGACTGACCACATTGATGCGGCGGCCGCGGTCCAATTCCACCGCCGCGCCGCGCACAAAGCCCTCCAGCGCCGAATTCACCGCGCTGGCATTGCTGCCGAAGCGGATGGGCTGCTCGCTGACGATGCCGCTGGTCAGCGTGATGGAGCCGCCTTCGTTCAGATAATGCTGACCGATCAGCGCCAGTTCCACCTGGCCCATCAGCTTATCGTTGAGGCCGATGCGGAACTGCTCGGCGCTCATTTCCGCCAATGGACCGAAATGCAGCTTGCCGGTGGCGCTGATGATGGCGTCCACCTTGCCGATGTGCTCGAACATCGCGTGGATGCTGGCGCCGTCGGTCAGATCCACCAGCACCTCGCCGCGGCGGCTGCCGGCCTTGATCAGTTGATGGTGGGACAGCGCCTGGCTGATGGCCTGGCCCAAGGTGCCGTGGGCACCGACGATGAGGATCTTTTTCATGGGGAATCTCCCGGACAAGTACAAGACCCGATCATTTTGCGCCCGCGCGGCGCACGGATTAATCCGCTAAGATGAACAAGATTGAAAACCATGGGTTATGAATGGCATGGATCGCCTATTGAGCATGGAACTGTTCGTGACCGTGGTGGAGCGCGGCAGCTTCACCGCGGCCGCGGAGGCGCACGGCCTGTCCCAACCCATGGTGGGCAAGCATATCGCCAGCCTGGAGCAGCGGCTGGGCGGCCGCCTGCTGGCGCGCACCACGCGCCGGCAACAACTGACCGAACTGGGTCGGCACTATTTCCAGCGTTGCCAATCCATTCTGGCGGAAATTCGCGCGGCGGAAAGCGGCGCCGAGTTGATGAGCGGCGCGCCGCGCGGCGTGCTGCGGATCAACGCCTCGGTGACCTTCGGTTCGCTGCGCCTGGCCGGCCTGCTGGCCGAGTTCATGCAAGCGTATCCGGACATCACCGTGGACCTGAGCTTGTCCGACGAACTGGTCGACCTGGTGGCCGATGGCTACGATGCCGCTTTCCGCATCGGTCAACTACCGGACTCCGGTCTGGTGGCCCGGCCATTGCAGCCCTACCGGATGATGGTGGCGGCGGCGCCGGCCTATCTGGCGCGCAAAGGGGTGCCACGAGTGTCGGCGGATCTGGCCGCGCATGATTGTCTGGGCTTCTCGCTATGGCGCAAGGATGATGGCTGGGAGTTGCTGGGCGCGGGCGAGTGGGGGCGCGCCAGCCGCTTCCAGTCCAACCACGGGCAGGCGCTACGCATGGTGGCGCTGGCCGGCGGCGGCATCGTGCTGCAGGCCGAGGCGCTGCTCGGCGACGATGTGGCGGCTGGACGGCTGGTGGAGCTGCTGCCAGGCTGCCTGCCGCCGCCCAAGCCCATGCACCTGATCTATCTGCCGGACCGCCAGCCTTTGCCCAAGTTGAGGGTGTTCATAGACTTCATTCTGCAACGCCTGGGCGGGTTGTGAGTTTTATTGACAGGGCTTGTCAACGATTTTCGTTTGAGCGCGAGTGCGCATCGGCGTAGCTTGCATACATTAAAGCAATGGCGAGGGGGAAACGGGGATGGAGCCGGATTTGCGGACGCCCAGCCGGCGTGAATTGTTCGCGGGCTTTTTCTCTATCGGCCTGACCGGCTTCGGCGGCGTGCTGCCGCAGGCGCACCGGATGATGGTGTTGCGCCGCCGCTGGCTGAGCGAAGCGGACTTCGCCGTGATGCTGGGCTTGGGGCAAGTGTTGCCGGGGCCGAATATCGTCAATGTCGCGGTGGCGGTGGGCAGTCGTTTTCACGGCGTCGGCGGAGCCGCCGCCGCCATCGCCGGGCTATTGCTGGCGCCCATGGTCATTGTGCTGCTGCTGGCGTCCTTTTATGGCCATTACCGTCAGCTGCCGTTGGTGCAGAACGTGCTGCATGGCCTGGCTTCCGCCGCCGCTGGCCTGATAGCGGCGATGGGGCTGCGCTTGCTGGCGCGCATCGAGCGCAAGCTGTGGTGCGGGCTGGTGGCCGCCTTGACCTTCTGTGCGCTGGGAATATGGCAATTGCCCTTGCTGTGGGCGTTGCTCTTGTTGGCGCCGGTCGCCATAGGCTTGGCCTGGCGCGACCGGCCGAAGGAGGGCGCATGATATTGCTGACGCTGCTGTGGCAGTTTTCCATGCTGTCGCTGGTGGCGGTGGGCGGCGCCAATGTGCTGATACCCGAGCTGCAGCGTCTGGTGGTGGAGCAAGGCTGGATGAACGCGCGCGAATTCGCCGCGTTGTTCGCCATCGCCCAGGCCGCGCCCGGCCCCAATGTGCTGGTGGTTTGTCTGATTGGTTGGCATGTGGCCGGGGTATCCGGCGCCGTGGTCAGCATGCTGGGCATTTGCGGGCCATCGTCCATCTTGAGTTTCTACGTGGCGCGCTGGTGGCAGCGCTATCAGCGGGCGCCGCTGACGCTGGCGATACAGCGTGGTCTGGCGCCGCTGACCATAGGGCTGGTGGCGGCTAGCGCCCTGTTGTTGAGCCAGGCGGCCAACGCCAGCGTCGGCGCCTGGTTGTTGTGCGGCGCGGTGGCATTGGCGGCTTGGCGCACCGCGCTCAACCCTTTGTGGCTGTTGCTGGCCGGCGCCGTGCTGGGCGGGCTGGGGCTATTATGAAACGTGGCCGGAGGCGGCCCTTGTTCTGGGAACGGAGTGCGATGCGAGTCTTGATCTGGCTGCTATTGTGCTGCTTGGCGCCATGGGCGCAGGGGCAAGGGCTATCAATCCGCTACGCCTTGGTGTCCGGGGAGCAGGACCCGCATCTGCCCTATATGCAGGCCTTGTTGCAACTGGCCTGCGGCGAGGCCAAACTTAGTTGCGAGCTGAGCAGCGCGCTGGACATGAACCAGGGGCGGGCGCTGGAACAGATGGCGCACGGCGATGCCGGCGTGGATTTGTTCTGGGGCATGAGTAGCCGCGAGCGCGAACAGAAGGCCTTGCCGGTGCGCATCCCGCTCTATAAGGGCTTGATTGGCTGGCGGGTGCCGCTGGTGTCGCAAAAGCGCGCCCGGCTGTTTGAAAAGGTGTTCACGCTGGCGGATCTGAAGGCGCTGAGCGCAGGCCAGGGGCAGGATTGGCCGGATCCCCAGATTCTGCGCGGCGCAGGCTTGCCGGTGGTGGCCAGCCCCCTGTACTTGCCGCTGTTCGCCATGCTGCGCCAGGGACGTTTTGACTATTTCCCGCGCAGCGTGATCGAGGTGGGGCAGGAGCTGGAGTCCGACGCCGCCAAAGGCCTGGCGTTGGATTCTTACGTGGTGCTGCATTACCCGGCGGCGTTTTACTTCTTCGTGTCGCCGCGCCGGCCGGAGCTGGCGCGGGCCTTGACCCAGGGCCTGGAGGCCGCCATCAAGGACGGCAGCTTCGACAAGCTGTTCCTGCGTTTCAACGGTCCGCGCTTGCGCGCCTTGAACCTGGCGCAACGGCGCATCATCGAATTGTCCAACCCTCTGCTGCCCAAGGAAACCCCGTTGCAGCGCAAGGAACTGTGGTTTTATCCGCGCTGAGACTCCTGCGGCAGCAAGTCCGTGAACACAAATCCATCCCGTTCCACTGTTTCGCCCACGGTGTGCGCCACCGGGCGCTGGAACATCGGTCCATCCCAGGCGAAGGAGTGGAATTCCCCGTATTCGCCGCATGGGTCGGCGTCCGGCGGCAAGGCATCCAGCAAAGCCTGGCCAAAGTCGCGGCCAGCCAACTCGCGCGGCAGCTTGCGCGGGTCCAGGCAGGTCAGCCTGGCTTTCAGGCCGCCGCGCAACATGGTCTGCGCCAGCTCGGCGGTGGGCAGGCCCCACAGCGGAAAGAGCGGCTCAATGCCGCTGCCGGCCAGATTGCGCTCGCGGTAGGCGCGCACATCCTTCAGGAACAGGTCGCCAAACGCCATATGACTGACGCCGTCGGCGCGGCAGGCGCTGACGAATTCCGCCATCCGGCTGGCGTAATCCTCGTTGCTGCAAGGGTAGGGGATGGTCAGCTGGCGCAGCGGCAAGCCCAGCGCCGCCGCCTGTTCGCACAGCAGTTCGACGCGGACCGCGTGCATGGCCACGCGCTGGAAGGCCTGGTTGACGGTGGTGAACAGCCCGACCACTTCGACATCGGGGTCCTGGCGCAGCACATGCAGCGCCCAGGCGCTGTCCTTGCCGCTGCTCCAGGACAAGAGTACGGTTTTCTTCATGGCGCATAGCTTAGCCGTGCTGAGGCGCGCCGCCAAGCGGGGGGACTGGGCCGGGGGAGTCGGGTATAATGACGCTCTATTTTTTCGTCATTCAGGACTGATTGCCGCATGACCCAGCTCAAGAACGATACCTTCCTGCGCGCGCTGCTTGGCCAGCCCGTCGAATACACCCCGATCTGGATGATGCGCCAGGCGGGCCGCTATTTGCCGGAGTACCGCGCCACTCGCAGCCGGGCCGGCAGCTTCATGGGCCTGTGCACCAGTCCTGACTACGCCACTGAAGTCACCTTGCAGCCGCTGGAGCGCTTCCCGCTGGACGCAGCCATTCTGTTCTCCGACATCCTGACCGTGCCGGACGCCATGGGCCTGGGCTTGTATTTCGCCGAAGGCGAGGGCCCCAAGTTCGAGCGTCCGTTGCGCGACGAAGCCGCGGTTCACGCGCTGGCGGTGCCGGCGCTGGACAAGCTGAGCTATGTCTTCGACGCCGTGTCCAGCATCCGCAAGGCGCTGGATGGCCGCGTGCCGCTGATCGGCTTCTCCGGCAGCCCGTTCACCCTGGCCTGCTACATGATTGAAGGCGGCGGCTCCGATGACTTCCGCCACGTCAAGGCCATGCTTTACAGCCGTCCGGAACTGCTGCATCACATCTTGGATGTGAACGCCCGCACCGTGATCGACTACCTGAACGCCCAAATCGACGCCGGCGCGCAAGCGGTGCAGATCTTCGACACTTGGGGCGGCGCGCTGACCCAGGCGGCCTACCGTGAGTTCTCGCTGGCCTATATGCGCCAGATCGTCGCCGGCTTGAAACGCGAGGCCGACGGCCGCCGCGTGCCGGTGATCGTGTTCACCAAGGGCGGCGGGCAGTGGCTGGAAGAGATCGCGGCCATCGGCGCCGACTGCGTGGGCCTGGACTGGACCACGGACCTGGGCGCCGCGCGCGCGCGGGTGGGCGGCAAAGTGGCGCTGCAAGGCAATTTCGATCCCAATGCGCTGTTCGCCGAGCCCGCCGCCATCGAGCGCGAAGTGGCGCGCATCCTGGCCAGCTACGGCACCGGCAGCGGTCATGTCTTCAATCTAGGCCACGGTATCTCCCAGCACGTCAAGCCGGAGCACGCCGGCGCGTTGGTTGAAGCGGTGCATCGCTTGTCGCGGCCATATCACGCCGCCGGCTGAAACCGGCGCCAGTTCATTTGCATTTTTTTGCCGACCGGCGCGTTTCCCATGCGCCGCTGCACCAGGCTGGAGCATGGCGGCGGGCATTAAAGCCCGCCTTATCAGACTGTGAAGCCATCGCCAGCTGCTATTAGCGCCGCAAGTGGAAAAGGATTTGTTTTTTCAACAGAAAATTTAACTTTTCCCTCGCCGCCGCTTGGCGCGCGCCGGGGTATCGATGCTTGTCCGGCCGATGGTTCGCCTGCGGCCGGATTGCATTTTTGCACTTGGGTTAATAAGGATATTGACAAGAAGAACGGTAGTTGTTCTCGGAGTTATGCACATCTCCTAGTCAGAGTTCCAGTCCTTGTCAAGCCGATTGCTCATGTTTTTTTCTGCAATTTAAGTCTTTGAAAATAAAAGAAAAAATTATTGATTAATTTTTGTGCAATCTAATGGAAACGCTGTTCTAGCGCCATTTCGGCGGTAGACCGGCATCTTGTTCACAAAGTTATCCACAGCATCTGTGCACAGTGGCCGCAAAGCCTTGTCACAACAGCATTTGTCTTCGGGAGCGCTCCGGATGGGGCAACACAGCATTGTGCAAGTGGCCGTGGATGTGCCGCTGCCAGGTACGTTCAGCTACCTGACCCAGTTGTCTGTCATGATTGGGCAAAGAGTGGCGGTTTCCTTCGGACCGCGCCGGCTTTGTGGCGTGGTTGTCACGGATATACCTCAGCAGGGTATCGAGCCGGCCAAGCTCAAAAGCATAGACGCGGTGCTGAGCGGCCTGCCGCCGTTGCCGGAAGACTTCATGGCCCTGGTTCGCTTCGCCGCCGATTACTACCACCATCCACTGGGCCAGACCCTGTTCACCGCCTTGCCCACCGGCCTGCGCGAGCCACGGGATATCCAATTGCCGGACGAACGCCCCTACGCGTTGACGCCGCTGGGCGAGGCGGAAGCGCCGCCGGCGCGCCAGCGCGCCAGGCTGGGGCTATGGCAGGCGTTGCAGGATGGCCCGCTGACGCTTGCCGCCGCCAAGGCGGTGACGCCGCAGGCCGGCAAAGTGCTGGCGGACTGGCTGGCGGAAGACAAGGTCCGCCGCGTGGAACCGGAAGCGCAGCCCTTGCGGGTGGCGGACAGCCCCGAGCTGAACGAAGAACAACAGGCTGCGCTGGATGCCTTGCGTGGCCAGGCGGGCTATCAACCGTGGCTGCTGCACGGCATTACCGGCAGCGGCAAGACCGAAGTCTATCTACAACTGATCGCCGATCATCTGGCCGCCGGCCGCCAAGTGCTGGTGCTGGTGCCGGAAATCAATCTGACCCCGCAACTGATCACCCGCTTCACCCAGCGTTTTCCCGCCAGCCGCATCGCTGTGCAGCACAGCCACCTGGCCGATGGCGAGCGCCTGAAGGGTTGGCTCGATGGCTGGCAAGGCCGCGCCGATGTGGTGATAGGCACCCGCTTGTCCGTGTTCACTCCGCTGCCGCGCCTGGGGTTGATCGTGGTGGACGAGGAGCACGACGGCTCCTTCAAGCAGCAGGATGGCCTGCGCTACCATGCGCGCGATCTGGCGATCTGGCGCGCGCGCCGGGCCGCTGTGCCCATCCTGCTGGGCTCGGCCACGCCCAGCCTGGAAACCATGGCCAATGTCGAAGCCGGCCGTTATCGCCGGCTATTCCTGAGCCGGCGCGCGCATGGCGCGGCCAGGCTGCCGGATGTCCGCTTGGTCGACGTGCGGCGGCAAAAACTGGCCGAAGGCCTGTCCGAACCGGTGATCGAAGCATTGCGCCAGCGCCTGGCGCGCGGCGAAATGAGCTTGGTGTTCATCAACCGCCGCGGTTTCGCGCCGGTGGTGGCCTGCACCGATTGCGGCTGGACCAGCGGCTGCCCGCGCTGCTCCGCCAAGCTGGTGGTGCACCTGCTGGAGCGCAAGCTGCGTTGCCACCATTGCGGTTGGGAAGAAGCGGTGCCGCGCGCCTGCCCGGACTGCGGCAATCCCGACATCAAACCGCTGGGCGAGGGCACCCAGCGGCTGGAATCGGCGCTGACGCGCCTATTCCCCACTGCGCGCATTCTGCGCATAGACCGCGACACCACCAGCCGCAAGGAAGCCTGGGACGATATCTACCGCAAAGTGCACGCCGGCGAGGTCGACATGCTGGTGGGCACCCAGATGCTGGCCAAGGGCCACGACTTCGGCACCCTGTCGCTGGTGGTGGCGCTGGGAGCGGACGGCGGTCTGTACTCCGCGGATTTCCGCGCCTCCGAACGGCTGTTCGCGCAACTGATGCAAGTGGCCGGCCGCGCCGGCCGCGCCGATGCCCCCGGCGAAGTGCTGATCCAGACCCAATGGCCGGATCATGAGCTATACCAGGCGTTGGCGCGCCACGATTTCGACGGCTACGCCAACACCTTGTTGGACGAGCGTCGCATCGCCGGCTTCCCGCCCTGCGCCTATCAGGCCTTGCTGCGCGCCGACAGCCCCAGCCTGGAACAGGCCTCCGCCTTCTTGGCCGAGGCGCGCCGGCTGGCCGAGCCCTTGAGCGCGCAAGTGCTGATCTCCGGCCCGGCGCCGGCGCTGATGGTGAGGCTGGCCAATCGCGAGCGCGCCCAACTGGTGTTGGAAGCGCCGCAGCGGCAAGCGCTGCACGCCTTTTTGAATCAACTGCTGCCACAGCTGGACGCGGTGGCCAAGCGCCATGGCCGCGGCCTGCGCTGGTCGCTGGATGTAGACCCACAAGACATGTGATCGCCGAATGAACGCTACTCTCAAGAAAACCCTATTGGCCGGCTGCCTGCTGCTGGCTGCCTGGCCTGCTCTCGCCATGGACCTGCATGGCCTCAAGCCGGAAGAAGTGGCGGTTTGGGCCGCGCCGGTGGAAAGCGGCAAGACGCTGGCCGGCCACCGCGCCGACAGCGCGGTCAATCCCGCCTCCACCATGAAGCTGATCACCAGCTGGAGCGCGTTGAATCTGCTCAAGCCCGGCTATCACTGGCATACCGGCCTCTGGTCCGCCGCGCCGCTGCGCGACGGCGCCTTGCAAGGGGATCTTTACTGGCTGGGCGCTGGTGATCCGCGCTTCAACAACGACAGCCTGCTCAAGCTGCTGTATGAGCTGCGGCTGCGCGGCGTCAAACAGATAGATGGCCGCCTGCTGTTGGACAAGAGCGCCTTCAAGGGCATTTCCAGCGCCCATGACTTCGACGAAGACCTGGGCCGTGCGTTTACCGTGGAGCCGGACAGCCACCTGACCAATCTGAAAGTGGCCTGGCTCAACTTCTATGTCGACGCCGCCGGCGCGCGCGTGGCGCTGGACCCGCCGCTGGCCGGCGTCCGCGTCAATGCCAAGCTGCAGGCCGGCGGCCAGGGCGGCCCGAACGACTGCTCCGATGTGCGCCGCTACGCCACGATCAGCAACGACGCCAATTCCGTCACCGTCAGCGGCACCTTGCCCGCCAGCTGCGACGGCGCCAAGACCTTCGTCAACGTGCTGGACCACGATGCCTTCGCCAGCCAGGACTTCGCCGCGCTGTGGCAGGCGCTGGGCGGTGCCGGGCCCAAGGGCGCCGGACAGGGGCGGGTGCCGGCCGGCGCGCGGGAACTGGCGGGGCACGACTCCCAGCCGCTGACCGTGGCGATCAGCGACATTAATAAATACAGCAACAACACCATGGCGCGCACCTTGTTCCTGACCCTGGGCAAGGAGGGCGGCGGTGGCGAGGATACCCGCGCCAACGCCGAACACGCGGTGCGGCGGTTGCTGGCGGCCAACGGCATTTCCGACGAGACGCTGGTGTTGGAGAACGGCTCCGGTCTGTCGCGCCGCGAACGCGTGAGCGCGCGGCTAATGGGGCAGGTGTTGCTCAATGCCGCGCGCGGCCCCTACGCCAGCGAATTCCTGGCCAGCCTGCCCATCGCCGGTGAAGACGGCACCCTGAAAAAACGCTTCGCCGATCAAGGCCCGCGGCTGCGGATGAAGACCGGCACCCTCAAGGATGTCAAGGCGCTGGCCGGCTACTGGCTGGGCGCGGATGGCCGCCGGCTGGCGCTGGCGGTGATCGTCAACAGCCCGCGCGCGCCGGAAATGGGCAAGGCGATGGATCAGATCGTCGCCGATCTGATCGATCAGTTCGAAGCCGCCAAATAAGCTGGGGCGGATTGACGGTTTCGGCGCGCGCGGCGCGCGTATAATATCGGGTTTTGCGCTCCTCGCCGGAGCGCCCGAACCCGCGAGAGCCATTGATGAAACCCGTAACCATGTACACCACTGCGGTCTGCCCCTACTGCATCCGCGCCAAGCAAGTACTGTCCGCCAAGGGCGTGGCCGACATCAAGGAAATCCGCATCGACCTGGACCCGGTCGAGCGCGACAAAATGATGGATCTGACCGGCCGCCGCACCGTGCCGCAGATCTTCATCGGCGACACCCACGTCGGCGGCTGTGACGACCTGATCGCGCTGAACCAAGCCGGCAAGCTGGACCTGCTGCTGGCCGATTGAGCCCGCTTGCCCGCGATCAAGCCCCGGCTTGCGGGCGGTTGGCCCTGAACCGCTTTCGTGCGATGATGCAGGCCTGTTTACACCATTCCAAAACCGGCCGCTTGCGAGCGGCCTCCGTGTGAGAAAAGACATGAGCGAACAACAAGAGCTGCAACCGGCGTTCTCCATCGAGAAGATCTATGTGAAGGACATGTCCCTGGAAGTGCCGAACGCGCCGCAGGTGTTCCTGGAGCAAGAACAGCCGGAAATCGACATGCAGCTGGCCAGCGAAGGCAAGCAGCTGGACGATGGCTACTATGAAGTCACCCTGACCGTGACCGTGACCGCCAAGCTGCCGGAAAAAACCATGTTCCTGTGCGAAGTGGGCCAGTCCGGCATCTTCCAGATCCGCAACGTGCCGGCCGAAGACATCGACCCGATCCTGGGCGTGGCTTGCCCCAACATCCTGTTCCCCTACGCGCGCGAAGCCGTGTCCAGCGTAGTGAACCGCGCGGGCTTCCCGCCGGTGCTGCTGTCGCCGATCAACTTCGAAGCCCTGTACATGCAGCAGCGTGCGCAACTGGCCGAAGCCGGCAACGCCTGAGGCGAAACCAGTGATGAAACGCCTCGTATACCCGCTGGCGCTGAGCCTGGGCCTGCTGGCCCACAGCGCGGCCGCTCTTGAGTTTCGCTCGGTCAAGGAAACCGGCGTGGCGCTGTACGAGGCGCCGGCGCTCACCTCGAAGAAACTGTTCGTGGTGAGCCGCTACTATCCGGTGGAAGTGCTGAGCAGCCAGAAGGAATGGTCGCGCGTGCGCGACGCCACCGGCGGCATCGCCTGGATTCCGGCGGCCGCGCTATCCAAACAGCGTTGGCTGCTGATCACGGTCGACAAGGCCGAAGTGCGCGCCACTCCGGCCAACGACGGCCTGCTGGCCTATACCGTGCCCAAGGATGGCGTGGTGGAATTGCAAGAGCCGCCCAAGGGCGGCTGGGTCAAAGTGCGCCACCGCGACGGCAGCATCGGCTATGCTCGTATTACCGACCTCTGGGGCTTGTAAGGGCTACGCATGAAACTGGCCATCCTGGGCGCTGGCGCATGGGGCACCGCCCTGGCCATCGCCTTTGCCCGTCATCACCAAGTGACGCTGTGGGCGCGCGACGCCAACCAAGTGGCCGAACTGGCCGCCAACCGCGTCAATCGGCGCTATCTGCCCGACTGCCCGTTCCCGGACGCGCTCAAGCTATCCGCGGAACTGCCGCGCGCCATCCACGACGCCGAACTCATCCTCATCGTTACGCCGATGGCCGGGCTGCGGCCCACGCTGCGGGCGCTGACCGCCCTGTCCTCGCAACTGCCGCCGCTGCTATGGGCCTGCAAGGGCTTCGAAGCCGGCTCCAGCCTGCTGCCGCACCAAGTGGTGGCCGAGGAACTGCCGGCCAACCACCGCTGCGGCGTGCTGTCCGGCCCCAGCTTCGCGCGAGAAGTGGCTCAGGGCTTGCCGGCGGCGGCGGCCATCGCCTCCGACGACGACGCCTTCGCCCGCCAAGTGGCGCGCGATCTGCACAGCCCGCTGCTGCGCCTGTACGCCAATGCCGACCTGGTGGGGGTGGAAGTGGGCGGCGCGGTCAAGAACGTGATGGCCATCGCCACCGGTGTGGCCGACGGCCTGGAATACGGCATGAACGCCCGCGCCGCGCTGATCACTCGCGGCCTGGCCGAAATCACCCGCCTGGCCACCGCGCTGGGCGCCAGCCAGCACACCATGATGGGCCTGGCCGGCATGGGCGACTTGATCCTCACCTGCACCGGCGCGCTGTCGCGCAACCGCCAGGTGGGTCTGAAACTGGCCGAAGGCAAGCCGCTGGCGCAAGTGTTGCAGGAACTGGGCCATGTCGCCGAAGGCGTGGCCACCGCCCGTGAAGTGCTGACCATGGCCGAGCGGCTGGAAGTGGACATGCCCATCACCGCCGCGGTCTGCGGCCTGCTCTACCAGGGTCATGACCCGCAGCAAGTGGTGCAGGGCTTGCTGAGTCGATCGCCCAAGTCCGAGGATGGCGATCTGCTGCAGTGAGCCAGGCGCCGGCGCCATCGGCTGGATGCGAAAACGGACCGCTGCCCCAGGACCTCGGTCCGTTTTTCATTGCCGGCGTGGTGTAGCGGGAGGTAACACCGCCCCTGCCTGTGTCAGCCACCACTATCCGCTGCAGGAATGGCTCCGGCAATATGCGCAGTGACTTGCCGGCGAAGTGCTGCCCTCATGGCACAGCGGCGCGGTACCGGTACGATGTCAGGCTCCTTGGCGGGCTTCTGGCGCCGTGGTTTGACAACGGCATTCAGGGGGGCGGAGAGCGCTGGCGCATGCGGATCAGGGAAAAGCGGGTTTTGTGCCAGCCCGTCGTACTGCCAAATGGGTGCGGCAGGCGAATGACAGGGCTGACAGACCGGATACAGGCAACCGGTAGGTGCATAGCACCTCCCCGCCATCCGCCTGCCCTGTCGGGCTGGCAGAGACTCGTTGGTATTGGGCCGTCACCCCAATAGACGGTGGATGAGCTGACGCGCGGAGATTGTTACGGGTTGAGGCGGGAGGGTCAAGGCAGCGCATCGGATCATGCCGAAGTTATGCCTTGACCAGGAGGCGGAGAAGCTATCGCGGCAGGGTGGCGGTTTGTTCCGGGGTTTTCAGTTTGGCCAGCAGGCTGACGGAGAGCACGATCACCGCGGCGCCAACCCAGAAACGGCCGCTGGGAGCATTGCTCCAGACCAGCCAGTCAGATAGCGCGGACAGAATGACGCCAGTGAAGATGAAGGGCGTGATCTCGCTGATATCGGACAGCTTGAAGGCCTTGGTGATGAAGATCTGAAAGGCCAGGCCGAAAATCCCCACCATCAGCAAGGACAGCGTATCTGTCCAGGAGGGCCATACCCAGCCGTAGGCGGTGAATAGTGGAATGGCGATGCTGCTGCTGGCATAGAAATAGAAAATGATCTCTAGTGAAGAATGGTCCTTGCTCAGTTGCTTGATGCCGATATAGGCCAGCGCGGCAAAGGCGGCGCTCAATACTCCTATCGACAGATACAGGCTGCTGATTTCGGCTTGCGGCGTGTAAAAGATGATGCAGATGCCGGCAAAGCCCAGCACCGTGCACAAGATGGTGGACCAGGAGGCTCTGCTTTTGAAGATGAGCAGCATGAACAGCGGCACGAACAGCGTCGAGGTATTAGTCAGCAGGATGGCGGTGGACACCGGCAGGTATTTCAGGCTGTAGAACATGAGCAGCATGCTGAGTAGTCCGGCCGCGTTTCTCAGTAGACTGTATTTGAAGTTGTGCATCTTGAAATTGAACTGGGAGCTGTTGAACACGAAGGGCAAGATAAAGAGCAGGCCGATGAAAAACCGGAAAAACAAAATTTGGCTGGGAGGAATATTGCTGGAGGAGACTTTGACGAACACTCCCATGATGACAATGCTGGCGTAGGCGATCAGCATGAATAAAATGGATTTATGGAAGCGTTTGATTTTACCGCGAAAATGGCGCTGGGACGGGGTGTGCATGAGCAACAAGCCTGTGTGTGATGGCCCCGACACCTGCCGTGGCGGGGCCGATAGGTGTGGCGGGATGGCAGTCGGGTTGGTTTGGCCTGTTACGACATCAGGCGGCGAGGGGCAGTCTGCCGTTGCTTAAGTAATGCTTGATGTCGATTAGGTCCATTCCGTCGAAGAAGTCGCTGGCAATCGCCCGTCCTTGCGAAAAATAGCAAGTATCGTTCAATACCGAAGAGAAGTAGATCAATGACTTCATTACGTTGGATTCATATCCGGCATGCAGACCCAAGCTATACCAAGGCAGCATCACATAGGGAATGTCTTGAGAAAGATAGCGCTCTTGCATTGAGACCGGGCAAAGCTTGAGCGTGTTGTGAGCCGGGGATTGGGTGAAAAAATCGTAATAGGATGTATAGCTGTAAGCATAAAACCGATTCATCAGCTCCAGGTAACTGGGCATCCTGAAGCCATAAATCTCACCTATTTTCATCCGGTCAGCGTCCAGGGTAGCAATGATATTGGCGATGTCGCGGCTGATGCCCTCCTTGTAAAAATAGAAATCAGCTCCGCCTTTGCCTATCCGGCCGGCATTGGTCACCATTAGGGTAGGGTGGCTGATGGCACTCGTGATATTGAGCCCCATTTCCAGGATGTTGGTGCTGGCTTGCAATTGCGAAGGAAAGTGTCCAGCTATCTTATTTTTAATGTATGAAGTATTGCATGCGGGCATGGCGGCGATGTCAATTTTTTGCTTGATATCGATAATGTTGACCTCGCCGCCTTCTTGGGCGCGGCAGGCGTAAGGCAGTGAGGCGATGTCGGCAAGGTGGATGTCACGCTCCTTGCCGGCTTTGACCAGCTCTTGATGAAAATAAAGTGAGCTGAAGTTACCGGCCAAGGTAATCACGATCTGTCCTTTTTTCAGGAAAGGCAGCATTTTCCTGAATTGAGGCAGGTGAGCATGGGTGGGGAGCGATAAGTAGATCACCTCGGCGCCCAGTAAAGCCAGCTCGATATCGGTGGTCAGTAGTTCTAACCTGGCACTGGCTTTTAACTTGCCTTGTAGAGTGATGGTGTTATTGCGGATAGTGTGCAGATGCCCAGGATGGCTTTCATCCGCATGGAGCGTAACGGTATTGCCGAGCAAGGTCAGTTGGGCTGCAAGCGCTTGTCCACCGTGGCCACAACCAAGAATAGTTATGTTCATGTTGACTTTCCTTTAGCTGATCAATTACTAACCATGGAAGTAAATGCCTGTCGGCAGCTGATGTTTGACTTTCTTAAACCAACTTGCAGCAGGCTGTTTTATTGAAAACCCTACACCTGCTAAAGGGTCAATTATTGTTTTGTAAATATGTGGTAAATATTTTTGATTGTTTATTAAATTCTCGATTGGGTCTCGGCTTGTATGTGTTGACTGTTTTTAATGTGAATATATTTATTATGTTGAAATTGGCTTGCACCCTTGGTGAGTCTTGGAACGGTCCGGATAAGCCTGTTCCAGTGTGCTGTGAGTGTGCTGTCGGCTTGCATGTTGGCGAAGGCGGGCTGAGGTGGGGTGCGGGCTGTTGCCGCTATGGGGGTCTGTTTGGACTGGCTTGGCCGTAGCGGCAATGAATGAGTGGGGGGCTTGCCGGCGCGGTGATGGCGCCTGGATGGGGAGAATGCTGGTGTGAAGGGTGGTTGGGCTGGCGGCGTTCAGGATGCGAAGTAGCGCCGCCAATAGGCTTCCCTGCATGCACTGTTGAAGCTGACTTGAGTGGGATGGATGGGAGCGCCAGGAGCTTGGCGCGTCACTTCGTAGCGGATCCAACATTCGGTGCAGGCGGCCTCGCTCGGGAAATCGTCCTGTTCCGTCATTCGCGTGACGATGGCTCCATCGTCAAAAACATAGGCCTGCTGTTCCGAGACAACCGTGTGACCCTGGTCGGTCCAACTGTTCCGGCTGGAGCTTTGCAGTCGAGCGCGACGTGGAGAAGGCGATCCCTGGATGGCGTTGACGTAGTTGACCAGATGGCTCATGCGGGCGCGGCTTGGGTTAGGTGTGGAAGGTAATGGTAGGCGCAAAAGGGGAAGGGGTGAAGCGTAAGGACAAAACAAAAAAGCCCTGATTGCTCAGGGCTTCAATGTCTGGTTCTGGCGGAGAGGGAGGGATTCGAACCCTCGGTACGCTCGCACGTACGCCTGATTTCGAGTCAGGTACATTCGACCACTCTGCCACCTCTCCGACTCAGAGTGGGGCATTCTATTGGGAGCGGGTTTGCCTGTCAATAGCCTTGTCGCAGCTAGCCATAAAAAACGCCGCCCGGAGGGCGGCGCATGGAACGGAACAGGCTTTGCTCAGTGCTTTTTCAGCTCGCCTTCCCACTTGGCCACCACCGCGGTGGCGATGGAGTTGCCCACTACATTGGTGGCGGAGCGGCCCATGTCCAGGAAGTGGTCGATGCCCAGCAACAGCAGCAGGCCGGCTTCCGGAATGTTGAACTGGGCCAGGGTGGCTGCGATCACCACCAGCGAGGCGCGCGGCACGCCGGCCATGCCCTTGGAGGTGAGCATCAGGATCAGCAGCATGGAGATTTCCTGGGCCAGCGTCAGATCGATGCCGTAAGCCTGGGCAATGAAGATGACCGCGAAGGTGCAGTACATCATCGAGCCGTCCAGGTTGAAGGAGTAGCCCATAGGCAGCACGAAGCTGGCGATTTTGTTGGAGCAGCCGAAGCGCTCCAGCTGTTCCAGGGTCTTGGGGTAGGCGGCTTCGGAGCTGGCGGTGGTGAAGGACAGCAGCAGCGGTTCGCGCATCATGCCCATCAGCTTGAGTACGCGCGTGCCGATGAACAGGCCGCCAGCCAGGATCAGCAGGCCCCACAGGATGCCAATGGACAGGTAGAACTCGGCCATGAACTTGCCGTAGGTGGCGAGGATGCTCAGGCCTTCCTTGGCCACGGTGGCGGCGATGGCGCCGAATACCGCCAGTGGCGCGAACAGCATCACGTAGCTGGTCACTTTCAGCATCACGTGGGCCACCACGTCTATGGTGTCGATCAGCAGCTTGGCGCGGTCGCCCAAAGCAGCCATCGCGCAGCCGAAGAACACCGAGAACACCACGATCTGCAGAATCTCGTTGGTGGCCATCGCTTCAAACACGCTCTTGGGGATGGCGTGGGTGACGAAGTCCTTCACCGACAGCGCGCCGGCCTGGATGCCGCTGGTGGCGTGGCTGTCCGGCAGCGGCAGATTGAGCGCCATGCCCGGCTTGAGCAGGTTGACCATGATCAGGCCCAAGGTCAGCGACATCAAGGATGCGCTGATGAACCACAACATGGTTTTGCCGCCGATGCGACCCACGGTCTTGGCGTCGCCCATCTTGGCGATACCCACGATCAGGGTGGAGACCACCAAGGGCGCGATGATCATCTTGATCAGGCGCAGGAAGATGTCGGTCAGGATGGAGATGTTGCTGGCGAAGGCCTTGATGTCGGCTTCGCTGGCGGCGTTCTCGCGGTAGAGGTAGCCGGTGATGATGCCCAGCACCAGGCCGATCAGGATCAGCCCTGTGAGTTTTTTCGACTGCATTGAGAAGTTCCTACCTTTATTTAAGCGCGTTTTGATAACAACAAGACATGTTCGAAATGAAACAATGCCGGGGCCGGCCCGGGGGTGGAGGGCAGCCGCTTTGTGTGTCAAGCTTGCCGATGTAGTGATTAGCCTACATTCTTGTTTATTGATTTTATTGGCGTTACTGCCAGTTGTAGGACAGTTGTTGACCTATTTAGGGGTGGGATTATAGTGAATTAGCGAACGCTTGTCTTTGTCGTATTTCGAGTATTGAAATTCGTAGACGAGTGTGTATCGCGACGGGTGATGCCAATGCGCTTGCCGTCGGAATGCGAACCGCCGGCAGGGAGCCGGCGGCGATGGAGTGGTGCTTAGTGGTGGATGTCCAGCGTGACGTCGCCGCGCTCCTCGGCCACGGTCTCCAGTATCTCCAGGATGGTGGCGTAGAGGTCCACGCCCAGCGCTTTGCGCGCTTCCTCGGTTTCGCGCCAGACGATTTCGTAAGCGCCTTGCACGTCATTGGCCAGGCAGTCGTACAGCGCGTCCAAATTGCGGCCGAAGTGAGCCGGCAGCCTGAGCTGGCGGATCAGCTCATCGAACAATTGATCCAGGCTCTTGATGTGGTGCAATTCGCAAACTCTCACTGACATGACGGCACCTCGATGAAGCGGTTGTAATGGTCCACGCTGACGAAACGCTGGCCGCCGCGGGCGTAAACGATGCGGTAGGCGCCGCGCTTGCCTCCTTTATAGTTCAGGTCGGCTTCCTGCCATTGGCCTTTGGGCAGGCGTTTCTCGTAATTGCCGAAGCGGTCGCCGCCTATCGATTTTCCATTGAGGCCCGGCACGCTCCACAGACTGCGGCCGGGTTGCCAGCCGGCGTTCTTGGCTTGGCGCTTGGTGATGAACTGCGGCGGCAGTTGGCCGGTCTTGCCAAGCTGGCTCAAGACGGTGCTCAGTTCGTTCTGATTCAGCCGATTGCCGGCCTGCTGATTGACCTGGGCGGCCACCAGCGAGCATTGCGGCAGCGCCCAGGCGGCGGGCGCGGTGATCAGACAGGCCAGCGCCAACAGGCGCGAGAGATGTGGAAGCATAGAGTTTCACTCCAGGGGCAGGGATTCAACCGGGTAATCAGCGCCGATCAGCAAGGGCAGGATGCGGCGCATGCCGCTGGCGTCGGCGTCGGTGGTGATGAAGCGATAGGCCGGCGTGGCGGCGGGGGGCGTGCCCGGCAGCAGCGATACCACGCGCCGGGCGATGGCTTCGGCCGGATCGTACAAGGCGATGCCATTGCCGGTCAGTTCGCGGATCAGCGGTTCCAGGAAGGGATAATGGGTACAGCCCAGCGCGATGTGGTCGATATTCTCTTCCAGCAGTGGCCGCACGACCGCGGCCACCCGTTCGCGGGTGCGCGGGCTGTCCAGCTCTCCTGCTTCCACTTGTTCCACCCAGCCTTCACCAACGCGGCGTAGCACTTCAACATGGCCGGCGTGAGTATCCAGCAGCTTGCGCACCCGTTCGCTTTGCAGCGTGGCCTGGGTGGCCAGCACCGCGATGCGGCCGGTGCGGCTCATGGCCGCCGCCGGCTTGATCGCCGGTTCTATGCCCACCACGGGAATGCTGAGTTCGCGGCGCATGGCGGCGATGCCGGCGGTGGTGGCGGTGTTGCAGGCCACCACCAGCAAGGTGGCGCCCTGTTCTTGCAGGTAGCGGCCCATTCTGACGCTGCGCGCGGCGATGTCGCTGTGGCTGCGTTGGCCGTAGGGGCAGTAGGCCTGATCGGCCAGATAGGTGATGCCCCAGCCGGGCAGCGCGGCGCGCACGGCCTTCCATACCGAAAGGCCGCCGAGGCCGGAGTCGAACATCGCGATCATGATGCGTGGGTCAGTTGTTCTGGATGACGATCTTGGGGAATTTGCCGGAGAAGTCCTGGGCCTTTTCGCCCACCTTCACCGCCACTTTACGGGCGATGGCCTTGTACAGGTCCGCCACTTGGCCGTCGGGGTCGGCCGCCACCGTGGGCGTGCCGCTGTCCGCCGCCAGGCGGATGCCCATGTCCAGCGGCAGCGAGCCCAGCACATCGACGCCGAAGTCCGCCGCCATCCGCGCCGCGCCGCCTTCGCCGAAGATGTGTTCGGCGTGGCCGCAGTTGGAGCAGATGTGGATGGCCATGTTTTCCACCATGCCCAGGATGGGAATGCCCACTTTCTGGAACATGGTGACGCCCTTGCGCGCATCCAGCAGCGCGATGTCCTGCGGCGTGGTGACGATGACAGCGCCGGTGACCGGCACTTTTTGCGACAGCGTCAGCTGGATGTCGCCGGTGCCCGGCGGCATGTCGATCACCAGGTAATCCAGATTATCCCAGCGGGTGTCGTTGAGCAGCTGTTGCAGCGCCTGGCTGACCATGGGGCCGCGCCAGACCATGGCCTGGTCCGCGTCCACCAGATAACCGATGGACATGGTCTGCACGCCGTGGCTTTCCAGCGGCTTCAGGCTTTTGCCGTCCGGGGTTTCCGGGCGCTGACCCTGCAAGCCCATCATCAGCGGCTGCGATGGGCCATAGATGTCGGCGTCCAAAATGCCGACGCGCGCGCCTTCCGCGGACAGCGCCAGCGCCAGGTTGGCCGCCGTGGTGGATTTGCCGACGCCGCCTTTGCCGGAGGCGACGGCGATCACGTTCTTGACGCCGGAGAGCAGCGGCACGCCGCGTTGGGCGGAGTGGCTGGTGATCAGGCTGCCCACGCGCACGCTAAGCTTGCGTTGCTCGGCCAGCGGCGCCAGCGCGGCCTCGAAGCGCTGGCGGACGGATTCGTGCTGGCTGTTGGCCGGATAGGCCAACACCACGTCCAGCGACAGTTCTGCATCGCTGATCTTGATGTTTTTCACCGCCTTGGCGGCGACGAAGGGTTTGCCGGTGTTGTCGTCGATCAGGCTGGACACGGCTTCCAGCACTTGCGCATCGCTGAGTGACATACTGTTTTCGGTTCCCGTTGAGGACTGGAAAAGGCGGGTGAGTTTGGAGAGCATGGGGAGGACATCCGTTGAATCTTTGGCTGTCCGGCAGTTTACCCCAACTTGCCCGCGCTGGCATCGGCGCGGGCGGGAAGGGCAGGCGTGGTCGGGAGGGAAAAACGCTCGAGACCACCAGGTTTCGAGCATTTTTGCCGGTAGCGTTTATTTGACCACGTTGCCGGCGACGTTGAGTACATCCCAGGTGCGGGCGAACGGCGGCGCGTAGCAGAAGTCCATCATGCCCAGCTCGCGCGCGCTGACGCCCTTGGCGATGGCCACCGCCAGCGCGTCCAGCCTATGCACCACATCGCCGTTGCGGCCTATCATCTGCGCGCCCAGCAAGCGCTGGCTGCCGGTTTCGTAGCAGAGCTTGACGTGGACTTCCGCTTGGCCCGGCACGTAGTTGGTGTGGTTCTTGTCCTTGACCAGCACGCTCTGGCAATCGAAGCCAGCGGCGCGCGCCTGCGCTTCGGACAAGCCGGTGCGCGCGGCGTCCAGCGACAACACCCGCACCGCGGCGGAGCCCAGGGTGCCCGGGTAGGCCTGGCGGCCGCCGGCCAGGTTCTCGCCCACCAGCCGGCCCAGCTTGTTGGCTCCGGTGGCCAGCGCCACATAGACCGGCTCGCCGGTCAACTGATGCGGCGCGGCGGCGCAGTCGCCGGCGGCGTAGATGTCCGGCAGGCTGGTTTCGCCATAGGCATTGACCACGATGGCGCCGTTGCCCAGCCGCTGCAGGCCGGCGTCGGCGGCGAAGGCGGTGTTGGGGCGGATGCCTATGCTCAGCACCACCAGATCGGCCGGGTATTCGCCGCGCTCGGTGAGCACGCTTTGCACCGCGCCGTCGCCGCGCAGCGCGGTGACGGCCTCGGACAGGTGCAAGGCCACGCCGTGTTCGCGCAGCTCTTGCTCCATCAGGCTGGTGATTTCGGCGTCGAAGGCGTCCGGCATCACCCGTTCCGCCAGCTGGATCAGCCGCACGCGCTTGCCCAGGCGGACCATGGCTTCGGCCAATTCCAGGCCGATGAAGCCGGCGCCGATGATGGCGACCTCGCGTACCTCGTCGCGGGCCGCGGCCGCGCGCAGCGCCAGGCCGTCCTCCATCACCCGCAGCGTGTGCACGCCCGGCAAGTCCAGGCCCGGCAGCGGCGGGCGGATTTCGCTGGCGCCGGTGGCGATCATCAGTTTGTCGTAAGCGGCGTCGAAGGCTTTGCCGTCCGCCAGCCGACGCACACGCACCCGCTTGGCCGCGGTATCTATGCTCAGTGCCTGATGTCCGGTGTGCACGCGGATATTGCGCTTGGCGAAGTCTTCAACGCTGAGTTCGGCCATATGGCCGGGATCGTCGAACTCGCCGCCGACGAAGTAGGGCAGGCCGCAAGCGCCGAAGGAAATGACCTCCGACATCTCGTAGACGTCGATTTCGGCTTGGGGCGCGCTGCGGCGCGCCTTGGCCGCTGCGCTCATGCCGGCGGCTTCGCCGCCGATGATGACGATTTTCATAGTGTGTTCCCGTCCGGTTTGTTGCTGTGCCGCAGTGTGGGGCAGTTGGCGGCTCTAATGGAAAAACCGCCTAGTATGCTGGATTTACAGGCTGTAAATAGGCATTCCCAGGCGGTTTTCAAGGCGAAGTCTCGCGCAGCTGGTTAAGCCATCTCTTCGTCCAGGTTGATTTCGCGGTCGCTATTGAACACCTGCATATCGGTCTGGCCCAGCAGGCGGCTGGTCACGGTGCCGGCGGTGATGGAGCCGCTGACATTGAGCGCGGTGCGGCCCATGTCGATCAAGGGCTCGATCGAGATCAGCAGGCCGGCCAGCGCCACCGGGAAGTCCAGCGCGGACAGCACGATCAGCGCGGCGAAGGTGGCGCCGCCGCCAACGCCGGCCACGCCGAAGGAACTGATGGTGATGATGGCGATCAAGGGTACGATGAAGTGCAGGTCCATTGGATTGACGCCCACGGTGGGGGCGATCATCACCGCCAGCATGGCCGGGTAGATGCCGGCGCAGCCATTCTGGCCGATGGTGGCGCCGAAGGAGGCGGCGAAGTTGGCGATGCCGTCCGGAATGCCCAGCAGCTTGTTCTGGGTGGCCACGTTCATCGGAATGGAGCCGGCGCTGGTGCGCGAGGTGAAGGCGAAGGTCAGCACCGGGATCACTTTCTTGGTCCAGCGCAGCGGATTGACGCCGGCCAGGCCCACCAGCAGCAGGTGCACGGCGAACATCAGCAGCATCGCGCCATAGGAAGCCAGCACAAAGTTGATCAGGTTGACGATGTCGGCCCAGCTGGAACCGGACACCACCTTGGTCATCAGCGCGAACACGCCATAGGGTGTCAGGCGCAGCACCAGGGTCACCATGCGCATCACGATGGCCTGGGCCACGGCGATGAAGTGGCTGAAGCTGGCGAACAGCTCGGGCTTTTTGCGGGCGATGCCGGTGGCGGACAGGCCGATCAGCACCGAGAAGATCACCACCGCGATGGTGGAGGTCTTGCGCGCGCCGGTCATGTCCAGGAAGGGGTTGGCCGGCAGGAAGTCCAGCACCAGCTTGCTAAAGGACAAGTCCTCCACCGTGCTCAGATTCTTCACCAGCGATTCGCCGCGCGCCATTTCGGCGGCGCCGGCGGTCAGGCCCTCGGCGCTGAGGCCGAACAGATTGGCCATCAGAATGCCGGCGCCAGCGGCGAGCATGGTGGTGAACAGCAGCACGCCCAGCGTGGCGGCGCTGATTTTGCCCAGCGAGGAGCCGCCTTCCAGCTTCAGGAGCGCGGCGATGATGGACACCATGATCAGCGGGATCACGATCATCTGCAGCAGCTTCACATAGCCGGAGCCGATGATTTCGCACAGCTCCAGGCAGGCGGCCAGCGCCGGCGAGCCGGGTTGGGCCAGCCATTGCAGCGCTGCGCCGAAGGCGACGCCCAGCGCCAGGCCGGTGAAGACCCGCTTGGTGAAGGAAACGTGAGTGCGTTGCTGCTGCCACAGCAGCGCCAACAAGGCCAGCGTGACGGCTAGCGTGGCGATGACGGTCAAGGTCATGGAGAACCCCTTAATCTATTTGGTTTTGTCGTCAGGTTTCACTGGCCGCCCGGGCCGGCTTGGCATCAAAGCTGAGGAACGGGTTTGGGGGAGGGGCGGCGAGCTGGGCTCAGCGTAGCGACGGCATGGCGCCGGCAGTTTGAGCGAGGTCAGACGAGCTTGGAATCCTGATAAAAAAAGCTTCACCCAGGCCGGACGATGCTCTTGGGGTTCAAGCGCGACCAAGCTGGGGAATACGGCGAAAAGCGGCGATTTTACCGAGATTCCCTGATCTTTACTCATATTAATAAGAATAAGCTTATTGATTGTTTTTCTATCAGCCGCGCCTGCTTCAGGCTGGGGCTGCTTGGCGGAAGGGCGCATTGAGGTGACGCGCGTCTGCGCCGCCTAGCAGGCCTTGTCGGATGAATTGAAGTGATTGGCTTGCAAATCGCTGTTTTTATTGCGTTTGTGGCAAAAATTGCTTTGCGTGCCCGGCGTTCTGCGGGTACAATTGCGCCCCTTTTCGCTTTATTTGGCCCTTGTCCGTCCGGCCGCATGGGCAAGCGCGCCGCTTGCCGGTCTCAGAAAGGCTGCATCTCCCTAATGTCCGCTCCACACGTAAAACTTAGCCGTTCCAATCTATTGTTTCCGCTGGCCCTGGTCTTGTTCGAATTCGCCGTCTACATCTGCAACGACATGGTGCAGCCGGCGATGCTGGCGGTGACCCAGGAATTCATGGTCGACGCCTCCTGGGTACCGGCATCGATGACCGCCTTCCTGCTGGGCGGCGCGCTGCTGTCCTGGCTGACCGGACCCCTGTCCGACCGCATCGGCCGCCGGCCGGTGCTGTTGTTTGGCGTCGCTTACTTCACCGTGTCCTGCCTGGCCACCTACCTGGTCAGCTCCATCGAGGCCTTCATCGCGTTGCGCCTGCTGCAGGGCATAGGCTTGTGCTTCATCAATGCCGTCGGCTACGCCGCGGTGCAGGAAGCGTTTGAAGAAAAAGCCGCAGTCAAGGTTACCGCGCTGATGGCCAATGTGGCGCTGATCGCGCCGCTGGCCGGCCCGCTGGCCGGCGCCGCGCTGATGGAGCTGGCTCCGTGGCGCACCAGCTTCCTGCTGATCGCCGTGCTGTCCTTCCTGGCGCTGTTGGGCCTGCTGTGGAAAATGCCGGAAACCACCCAGCCCAGCCACGAGAAGCTGCCGCTGGCGCGGATGGGCCGCGATTATCTGAAAGTGTTCGGCAACGGCCGCTTTGTGCTGTCCGCGTTGTGCATCCCGTTGCTGGCGTTGCCGTTGATGGGCTGGATCGCCATGTCGCCGGTCTTGCTGGTGCATGATCTGCACATGAGCGCGCTGGAGTATGGCCTGATGCAGCTGCCGGTATTCGGCGGCCTGATCGCCGGCAATCTGGCGCTGGTGCTGGTGGCGGGGCGCTGGCCGCTGGGCCGTTCCGCGCTGATCGGCATGTGGCCCATCGTGCTTGGCCTGAGTCTGATGCTGTCCGGCGTGCTGTGGTCCGCGCACCCGCAGTACTTCATGGTGGCCGGCATGACGCTGATGGCTTTCGGCGAAGGCCTGGCCTTCGGCGTGCTGTACCGCTTCGCGCTGATGTCCTGCGACTCCGCCGGCAAGGGCACGGTATCGGCCAGCATGAGCATGTTGTCCATGGCCGGCTACGCGCTGGGCGTGGAGATGTTCCGCATCGCTTACCAGCAGGCTGGCATGCTCGGCTTCGCCTGCCTGTCGCTGGCCTTCTCTCTGGCCTATGTGCAAGTGGCGCGCCGCACCGTGCGCTGGGCGATGCTGGAGCGCGCGCAGCAGGCGGAAACCAAGCAAGCGGAGCTGGCCGGCCAGGGTTCTTGATCTCGGAGCCCGCTGTGCGGACAAAGCCCGGCCCGCGGATGCGGCCGGGCTTTGTCATGATGGTCGTCGTTTCCCGGAGATCCGCCGTGACCGCCGGGGGCGACTGCCTCTATAATCGATCGTTTCAGATCGCACCTTTGGAACAATCCTAATGAGCAAACGCAAGATTCTGGTGACCAGCGCACTGCCTTACGCCAACGCGGGGCTGCATCTGGGTCACATGCTGGAACAGATTCAGACCGATATCTGGGTGCGCTTCCAGAAGATGCGCGGCCACGAATGCTATTACGTCTGCGCCGACGACACCCACGGCGCCCCCATCATGCTGGCGGCGGAAAAACAGGGCATCACCCCGGAACAGCTGGTGGACAGCGTGCGCGAACTGCACCTGGCGGATTCCCAGGGCTTCCTGATCGGCCACGACAACTACTACAGCACCAACAGCCCGGAAAACAAGGCGCTGGCGGAGCAGGTGTATCTGGCGCTGAAAGCCGACGACAAGATTGCCTGCCGCACCATCGAGCAGCTGTTTGACCCGGAAAAGCAGATGTTCCTGCCGGACCGCTTCGTCAAGGGCGAATGCCCCAAGTGCAGTGCCAAGGATCAATACGGCGACAACTGTGAAGTCTGTGGCGCCACTTACAACCCCACCGAACTGAAGAACCCGTACTCGGCGGTGTCCGGCGCCAAGCCGGTACTGAAAACCTCCGAGCACTACTTCTTCCGCCTGGGCGAATGCGCCGATTTCCTCAAGCAGTGGACCGGCGGCAGCAGCGTGCGCGCCGATGGCGTGACCCAGCCGCACTTGCAGCCGGAATCGCTGAACAAAATGAACGAATGGATCTCCGGCGGCCTGCAGGACTGGGATATCAGCCGCGACGCGCCGTACTTCGGTTTCGAGATTCCGGGCGCTCCTGGCAAGTATTTCTATGTGTGGCTGGATGCGCCCATCGGCTACATGGCCAGCTTCAAGAACCTGTGCGAGCGCAGCGGCCTGAATTTCGACGAGTGGTTCGGCAAGGGTAGCCAGGCCGAGATGTACCACTTCATCGGCAAGGATATCCTGTACTTCCACGCATTGTTCTGGCCGGCGATGCTGAACTACTCCGGTCTGCGCGCGCCCACCGGCGTGTTCGCCCACGGCTTCCTCACCGTGGATGGACAGAAGATGTCCAAGTCGCGCGGCACCTTCATCCAGGCCAAGAGCTATCTGGATTGCGGCCTGAATCCGGAATGGATGCGCTATTACATCGCCGCCAAGCTCAACGGCCGCATCGAAGACATCGACCTCAACCTGAACGACTTCGTTGCACGGGTGAATTCCGACCTGGTGGGCAAGTTCGTCAACATCGCCAGCCGCTCCGCCGGCTTCATCGCCAAGCGTTTTGACGGCATGCTGGCCAGCCAGGTCAGCGACGGCGACATCCTTGCCAAGCTGCAAGCCGCCGCCGATGAACTGGCCGCCGCCTTCGAGGCGCGTGAATACGCCAAGGCGCTGCGCGACATCATGGCGCTGGCCGACGTGGTCAACGCCTACGTGGACGCCAACAAGCCGTGGGAACTGGCCAAGCAGGAAGGACAGGACGCGCGTCTGCAGGAAGTCTGCACCGTGTTGATCAACGCCTTCCGCCTGCTCACCATCTACCTGAAGCCGGTGCTGCCCAAGCTGGCCGAGGGCGTGGAAGCCTTCCTCGACGTAGCGCCGCTGGGTTGGAGCGATGCCAGCAGCTTGCTGCTGGGCAAGAAGATCAACGCTTACCAGCACCTGATGCAACGCATCGACCCGGCCCTGATAGACAAACTGATAGAAGCGAACAAACAGAATATGCAAGCCACCGCAGACACTCCGGCCGCGGCTCAATACGAGCCGCTGGCCGAAACCATCAAGATCGACGACTTCGCCAAGCTGGACCTGCGCATCGGCAAGGTGCTGGAGTGCAACTTCGTCGAAGGCTCGGACAAACTGCTGCAGTTCACCGTGGACCTGGGCTTTGAGAAGCGCAACATCTTCTCCGGCATCCGCAAGGCCTACCAAGAGCCGGAAAAACTGGTGGGTCGCAATGTGGTGGTGGTGGCCAATCTGGCCGAGCGCAAGATGCGCTTCGGCGTGTCGCAGGGCATGATTGTTTGCGCCTCTGGCCAGGACGACAGCGAAGGCTTGTTCCTGCTGGACGCGGACCAGGGCGCCAAGCCCGGCATGCGCATAGGTTGAGCCTTAGTTCCTAATCCCGACTGTTCTTTTTGCTAGTTGGGTCCCACGGCCCCTGCTGTCATATTGGCATGCAGGGGCCGCGTCATTTCGCGGCCCCGAAACCTTCACCGGGCTGTCATCTGCGACTGTTACAGTCATCGCAAGTCAAATGCGACACATTCTCGGGCAGCTGGCGGAACTTCTGAAAATATGGTATGTCTCTAGATGAAATGAATTTTAAACAACCCAAAAACAAGAAAAAGGAATGAACCATCATGAAAATTTCTCAACTGAAACCCGGCTACAAAATCCTTGAGCACAAGGACAGTGGTTCCACCATGCATTACGAAGTAGTCAGCATCCGACAGGTGGGCAAGATGTTCGAAGTCACCTTCAAGTCCGCCTTGGGCCTTGCCAGCGCGCTTTATCCAGCCAATGCCTTCATCCAGGCTGCCGCCTGATGCCATCCCCCTGCGTTTGTCCATTCCATTGCGCAGATTACAGATGAAGCCCCGCAAAATGCGGGGCTTTGTTTTTGCGCCCAGCCTCGATTGATCCTTGCAAAAAACTCAAATCACACCAGTTGACGTTTCAATGCAAATTGTTCATGCTGTTCGCATTTGATGGCGAGAGCAAACGTGCCGCAACGAGCAAAACTGATACTGGAAGTCATCATCAATTTCCTGCTGCCCTGGCTATGCTACCGCTATGGCGAGCCGCGCTGGGGTGAAGCCGGCGCGCTGATGTTTTCGGCGTTGCCGCCGATATTATGGAGCATGGCCGAGTTGCTGCGCTTCCGGCGCGTGGACGCGCTGAGCTTGCTGGTGTTGTTGGGCATAGCGTTGTCCTTGCTGGCGATGCTGTTAGGTGGCGATGCGCGCTTGCTGTTGCTGCGCGAGTCCCTGGTCACCGGTCTGATAGGCTGCGCCTTCCTGGCGTCTTTGCTGATTGGACGGCCGCTGGTGTTTTATCTGGCGCGCGCGACCCTGGCTCGGGAATCGGCGCAGGGGCGTGAACGTTTCGAGCGTTTGTGGGGCTTGGATGGCTTCCGCGGAGCCATACGGCAGATGACCTTGTGGTGGGGGCTGGGCCTGAGCCTGGAGGCGGGCGCTCGCGTTTACATGGCCTGGACCTGGAAAGTGGAGCGAGTGCTGTTGGTGGCGCCCTTCATCAGCTATGGCGTGATGGGCGCCTTGTGCTTGATGACCTTGCTGTACCGGCGCCGGATGCGCCGTGCCGCCGAAGCGGCCTTGGCCGCTTCTTGAACTCGTTTGGCTTTGGATAAAAAAAAGGGGCCGCATAAGCGGCCCGAAGTTCCGTGATGAACACTTAGGAGGAAAGACACGGCTGCTTGGTGTGCGGCTTCGCTGGCAGTCGAAGCCACAGCGGCAATGTCTTCCAAAATGCACAAGATCGCGCCCGCATCGGCAGAGCCTGTTGGCAGACAGGCGGCTGACTTCTCGGGCCGCAGTTGCTCGGGGAGAACAACTGCGCTGACCTTGAGTTCACTTTAGACGGTCTTTGTTGATCAGGTATGTGGCGGCTCGGATCAACTGTTAATAAATATGAATCATCTTTGTTCGAACAGTATTTTCGAGGCAGAGTGGTTTTTTCTAAAACGGCTTGACGGCATGAATCCCACAGGGTATAGTTCACTCCTCTGCACGAAACACGGCAGACAGATCAGACGCGGGGTGGAGCAGTCTGGTAGCTCGTCGGGCTCATAACCCGAAGGTCGTAGGTTCAAATCCTGCCCCCGCAACCATAAGCAAGCGCTAAGGCCAACTTTAAAAAGTTGGCCTTTTTGCTTTCAGATCATGCCCACGTTGATCCTTGGGGCGGTCCCTGTCCTGCCGAAATCCTTCTTAGAACCTGTTCAAAGTCTGCTGAGCTCCAGCGATACGGCGTTGAAACCGCGCTCAAAATGCTCATGTACCATTTGTACACTCCACTTTCTCAGCCGTTTTCGCCTTGTCTCGCTCTTGTTCGCGAGACTTTGAACTGGCTCTTAGTGATTGTGTGGGGTTTGGTCATTGTTTTGCTGGGCTTGTGGATGTTCTTGCATGGGGATAACTAATGTACGGAATAAGGCTTAGTAAAACATTTCATTGCGAGAGGAGGGCTCTCTATGCGCTGGGCCAATCCTGCGATGTCACGGTGCTAATGCCATATCAAAGAAGAGCCTGCGCGCAGATTGCCAACGCGCAGGCCGCTGGGATTGCATGAGCCGACATGGTGCATCACGCTGCGCCTAGCCGTTGCGCGGCGCTGAGCCAGCAGAGTACAACAATCCGCTGTCTACATGACTTTGCTTCCCATAACAAAAACCATTCCAGCAGAAAACACGAATAAAGAGTTACGCTGCTGTGATTGATGGGCTTACGCCTTATCATTGTGTCTAGTCACGACAAAATCCTGGGTGCTGACTGCACCACCATTGCAGCCATTCATCGTGAGACATGGTTTTTCTTGGCATGGGTGAGATGGCTTCATATTCTTCGTCGTTGTGAGATTCAATCGGCGAAGAAATGAGCTCACCTTCCATTGTCTGAGCCCCCGCATTGTCATCATTGTTTGCATATACGGTAGGAGTACGTATTGCTAAAAAAATGACTATATAGATACTCGCTTTGGTCATGGCTTTTGCCTTTGAATTTAAGTTTGATAAATTAAATTTTAGTTTCGTTTTTAAGTTTTTCAGAACTGAAATACACCTCCTCTCGTCTGTTTGCAATGGGGCACTGCATGGATTTTTATGAGAAAAAAAAGTTGTATGTCTATGCATGTGGCTCGACCCCCGATAGAGCTGATGAACGCGGGTCGGTCTACGTTCAAAGTGCATGTTTATTAGCATCTAAATTCAAGAGTAAGTTTGTTTTTAATTACTTATGTTGTTTTTGACTTCTGCGTGGGTTTTGGGATTGCCCAGAAGAATAAATCTTATCTGCGATTTTTGACTTTACCGCCTGCGCTCAGGGGTTGTGGCTCCGCCTTTTTGATGCCGCATTAAAATAAGGGCGACGATAATTTTGATTAATGTTTGAACATTACTGCTGGCCGGCTACGGCTTGTAACTGTCTATTAGTGCAGTTTTTTTCTGAATTCCGGTGTAAAGTTTTTTGGCTATATATCGACTGAATTTATGTTTTCATTTAATTATTTATTTTTTTAATTTATTCTTTTCGCATTTTTTGGTTCGCTGTATATAAATCCCTGCACTTGATTCCTATCCTTTTCTAAGCTGGAATCAATGATTTCCGCCAAGTAAAATCCTATCGTATCCCCTGGGTGTGGCTTGTCTGAGTAGTGATTTTTGTCACTTAAAATGGAAGGCTTAAGCCTGTGTGCGGAGCAATGGTCCAACGACTAAGTCTCTAAATGACAATGGGATTTTAAGGCTATGCTTAATGCTTCGGGCCTTTCTATGGTGGGGATCAATAACTGGAGCTATTCATCCAGCTGCGAGGCGCTGCTGGTGAAAGGTCAAGGTGAGAGCGGTGGCGGAGATAATGGCAAAAGCGGTGGAAATCGTTTGAAGCGCTGTAGGTAGGGCATTCCATTTGATTTAGCTACGCTTATTTGCAGTTTCCGAAATCGCAAGCTTCAGAAGCGGGGAGGGTAACGGTGGGAATGGTGATCGGAGGTTGGGTCGCGGCAGTGGCGGGGTGAGCTTGGGTTGGAAATGTCATTAGCAAGTTAATTCTTATTTGATAGTATGAACATTTTCATACATTTGTATTTTGGGTCCGGATGATGAAAATTCAACGACCCGTTTTATGTCTATGGAATAATTTTTCCGATTGCGTTGCTCTGAATTGAGACGCATCAGTTGGTGAAAGTGTGCATTTACCGCTAAACCCGTGGGTTTGCCGCAACATCGAGCAAGGCGATGACTGGCTGAGCTGAGGCCGCCGCCAGGTTTAATGGTCCGGATTGCATGTTCCGCTTCTGGGTCGGTGCCGCGCTGACTTATAGTGGTTTCATCCATCGCATTCAGGAGCCGCAGCATGCGTATTGCCGTTTTTGACACCAAGAATTACGACCGTCACGCGCTGCAGGCAGCCAATGGCAAGCATGGTCATCAGTTGCAGTTCTTCGAGCCGCGCTTGAACCTGGACACCGTGGGTCTGGCCCAGGGGTTCGACGCGGTGTGCCCCTTCGTCAACGACAGATTGGACGCCACAGTGGTGGCGAAGCTGGCTGCTGAGGGTGTGAAGCTGGTGACGCTGCGCTGCGCCGGCTACAACGGCGTGGATCTGGCGGCTTGCCGCCAGCACGGCATCGCGGTGACCCGGGTGCCAGCCTATTCTCCGCACGCGGTGGCTGAACATGCCTTTGCTTTACTGTTGGCGGTGGTGCGCCGTATTCACAAGTCCTACACCCGGGTGCGGGAGATGGATTTTTCTCTGGATGGACTGGTGGGCTTCGATCTTCACGGCAAGACCATGGGGGTGTTGGGCGCCGGCCGCATCGGCCAGGCCACGATGGCCATCGCCCGCGGCTTTGGCATGCGGGTGCTGGCCTATGATCTGTATCCCAATGCCGGGTTGGCGGCGAGCCTGGGCTGCGAGTTCGTGTCCTTGGACGAAATCTGGAGCCAGGCGGACGTGATCAGCCTGCATCTGCCGCTTACGGCGGACAGCCGGCACCTGGTCAATCGCGATACGCTGGCGCGGATGAAACCGGGCGCGGTGTTGATCAATACCAGCCGCGGCGGCCTGGTCGATACCGCGGCGCTGCTGGAGGCCTTGAAGGCTGGTCGCTTGTCCGGCGTGGGCCTGGACGTGTACGAGATGGAAGAGGGCGTGTTTTTCGAGAATCTGTCGGAAAGCGGGCTGCAGGACGATCAGTTGGCGCGGCTGCTGACCTTTCCCAATGTGTTGGTGACTTCGCACCAGGGTTTTCTGACGCGCGAGGCGCTGATGAATATCGCCGACACCACCTTGGGCAATGCCGGCGCTTTTGAGCGGGGAGAGGCGTTGGTCCACGCCATCTCCGCCTAGTTCAAGTTCAGGGCAGATCGCGGCGGAACACCCAGCTGAGCTCATTGGAGGCCGCCGCATCGAAGGCATAGCCGGCGCTGTCGAAGTGCTTGAGCTGTTCCGGTTGGCTGACCTGATGCAGCGCGGCCCAGCGCGCCATCATGCCGCGCGCGCGCTTGGCGTAGAAGCTGATGATTTTGTACTGACCGTTCTTGCGGTCCTGGAATACCGGGGTGATCAGGCTGGCGTTGAGCTTGGCCGGCTTCACCGCCTTGAAGTACTCCTCCGAGGCCAGGTTCACCAGCACCGGGTCTTTTCTTTGCTCCAGCACCGCGTTCAGCGCGTGAGTCACGGTGTCGCCCCAGAACTCATACAGGTTTTTGCCGCGAGGCGTGCTCAGCCGGGTGCCCATCTCCAGCCGGTAGGGCTGCATCAGGTCCAGCGGCCGCAGCGTGCCGTAGAGGCCGGACAAGATGCGCAAATGGCTTTGCAAATAGCTCAACTGGCCCGGCTCCAGGCTGGCGGCGTTCAGGCCTTCGTAGACATCGCCCTTGAACGCCAGCACCGCCTGCTTGGCGTTGGCCGGGCTGAACGGCGCTTGCCAGTCATGGTAGCGGCCCACGTTCAACTGTGCCAGCGCGTCGCTGATGCTCATCAGCTTGCCGATTTCCAGCGGGCTCTTGGCGCGCAGCGTCTGGATCAGCTCGGCGCTGTGAGCCAGAAAATCCGGTTGAGTGTATTGATCAGTGGCGGCGGGGGTGTCGAAGTCCAGCGTCTTGGCTGGCGAGATGACCATCAGCATGAGGCGAATCCTTATTGAGCAAGCTCCATTGTACTGGACTGAGCCCGGCTTGGCCCGCCTCGTGACCAGCGGCGGGCTTGGCCCTAGAATGCAAGTCTGGATTTGAATTCATTTTTCCGGCAAGGAGACGGCATGAGGGTATTGGTGCAAAGGGTGCGGCAGGCATCGGTCACGGTGGAGGGGGCAGTGCGCGGCGAGATCGGCGCGGGCTTGCTGTTGCTGGTGGGCGTGGGAGAAGCGGACGGGCCGGAGGATATCGTCTGGTTGACGCGCAAGCTCAGCCAACTGCGTATTTTCAATGACGAGGCCGGGGTGATGAACCGTTCGGTGCTGGATTGCGGCGGCGAGGTGCTGGCGGTCAGCCAGTTCACCCTGTTCGCCAGCACCAAGAAGGGGAACCGGCCGTCGTACTCGCGGGCCGCGCGGCCGGAGCAGTCCAAACCGCTGTTCGATCAATTCGTCGCCGCGATGGCGCAAACCCTGGGCAAGCCAGTGCCAACCGGGGTGTTCGGCGCCGATATGCAGGTGGCGCTGGTCAATGACGGCCCGGTGACAATCTGGCTGGACAGCAAGTCCATGGAGTAGACGCGGATGAATGCGAGCCGGCTGACATCGTGGCGGATATTGCTGACGCCTTATTACCTGAACCTGTACGCGCGGCAGGCGCATGTGCTGCGCGTGGCCGCGGCGTTCTGGGTCGGACTGGCGCTGAACCTGTTGTTCACCATCCCGCACGGCAGCTGGATGCTGGTGACCATTCTGATCGTACTGGGCAGTGTGCCGCATTGGGGCGGAGTGAGGCGCAAGGCCTTGCAGCGCATGGGCGGCTCCTTGCTGGGGGCGGCCGCGGGCCTGGTGGCGATGGCCCTGTATCGCCATTCGCCGTTGTCCTGCTATGCATGGATGACGGCGCTGGTGATGCTCAGCGCCTGGTTCGCATTGGGCAAGGGCGAATACCTGGCCTTGCTGGTGGGCCTGACCATGGTGATCGTGGCCGGCCTGGGCAATGAACCGGTGGAAGCGGCGCTGTGGCGCGGCTTCAATGTGCTGGCCGGTTCGTTGCTGGGGCTGGCCGCCGCCGGCCTGTTTCCGCTGCGGGCAATAGACAGCTGGCGTTTCCTGCTGGCGGACAATCTGCGCGAAGCGGCGGCGCTGTACAGCAAGATCGCGCGGCGCCGCGAGGTGGACGCCGGCGTGGCGCTGGAACGCTTCAACGGCAGGCTGATACGCATGCGCGCGCTGGTGGCGGCTGCGGTGCAGGAATCCGGCCTGCCGGCCGCGCGTTTCGACGCGATCCAACGGCGCCAGCGCTCCTTGTGCAGCTTGCTGGACCGGATGGGCGAGGTGGCGCAGGCCACGCCGGCGCTCAGCGATGGCGCGGAACAGCGCCGCGACATCGTCCGGGTCTTGATGCGGGCGGCGCATGGCATGCGCTTTAATCAGCCGGCGCTGCTGGCGGAGCCGCTGGACGCGGCGCTGAGTCCGCTGGCGCTGGACAAGCCATCGTATTGCCATTGGCTGGCGGCGGAGTTCAACCTCGCCAGCGAGCATCTGCGCGCGGATCTGGCGGAACTGCTGCCCCTGCTGATGCAAGTGCCGCCGCCCAGCCGTGGCATTTTGCTGCTGGTTTGGCACTGGCTGAGCAGCGCCAGCCAGGGGCGCAGCCGCTAGCGGCGGACAAGAAAAAAGCCAGGGCGAGCCCTGGCTTTTTCTGTGTGCCGATGCGTTTATAGGCCCTGGATGCGCACTTTCTGCCCCGGTTGCAAGCGGGTCAGCTGGCGGGAGTCGTTCCAGCGCTGGATATCGTTGTGGTTGACGCCGAAGCGGCGGGCGATGCTGAACAGCGTGTCGCCGCGCTGCACCACGTATTCCGCCGGCACGCTGCCGGTGGCGCGTTGGCTGGTCTGCAGGCCGCTGACCTTCAGCAAGGCGTCCTGCTGCGCGTTGGCGCGGCTGTTGTCGGCCAGCAGCGTTACGCTGACGCCTTTGTCTATGGGCTTGTTGATGTTGAGCACCTGGCCCACTTTGACGATGTTGGAGTCCATGCCGTTGACGGTTTTCAAGTCGTCCAGGCCAATATCGAAGCGGCGGGCGATGCTGTACAGCGTATCGCCGGCGGTCACGGTGTAGTTGCCGTCGGCATCGGCGCTGATTGCGGCCGGGGCCGCGGCCACGGTTTCCGCCGGCTTGATGTCCTGACGCGGCGCGGCGGCCGGAGCCGGGCTGGCCAGGGCCACCTGCACGGGTTTGGCTTCGGCGGGTTGGACGCTGGGCACCGGTATCGCTTTCGGGCTGTCCGCCTGCGCCAGCAGGGTGGCGCCGTTGCCGCTCTCAGGCAGCGAGGTATCGGTGGCGTCCAGCGGGCGGATGTCGCGCTGGTCCTTGCTCATCGCCACCAACACGGGCTGGCCGGCTTTCAGCGAGCCGCTGGACAGATTGTTGGCGGCCAGCAGCTGGCCCGCGCTCATGCCGTGCTCGCTGGCGATCTGGCTGGCGCTGGTGTCGGCCGGCGGGGTGTAAACCTCCCAGGTCAGCAGCGGCTTGTCCCACTTGGCCAGATTGGCCTCGAACTTGTCGGCCTTGGCCGCCGGGATCAGCATCTGCCGGCCGTTCTTGTGCGCGTACACCGGCAGATTGAACGCCGGGTTCAGCTCCTTGAATTCATTGATGGACATGCCGGCCAGTTTGGCGGCGATGTCGATATTCATATGCTTGCCGGTGGATACTGTGACGAAATAGGGCTTGTTGGGGAATTTGTCCAGGCGCACGCCGAACTTGGCCGGATCATTGAGAATATTGCGTACCGCCAGCAACTTGGGCGCGTAGTTGCGCGTCTCGTTGGGCATGCGGATATTCTCGTAAGTCACTTCCTGCCCGCTGGCCTGCAGGCGGGCGATGGCGCGGGAAACATTGCCTTCGCCCCAGTTATAGGCGGCCAGCGCGATATTCCAGTCGCCGAATTGCGCGTACAGGTTTTCCAGATAATCCAGCGCGGCGCGGGTGGCTTCGGTCACATCGCGGCGACCGTCGTACCACCAGGTTTGCTCCAGGCCATACTGGCGGCCGGTGGCCGGCATGAACTGCCACAGGCCGGCGGCGCCGACATGGGACTTGGCGGTGGGCACGAAGGCGCTTTCCACCAGTGGCAGCAGAGCCAGTTCGGTGGGCATGCCGCGGCGCTCCACCTCGTTCATGATGTGAAACAGATATTTTCTGCTGCGGTCCAGCGTGCGGCGGAAATATTCCGGCTTGCTGGCATAAAAGCGTTCCTGGCGCCGCACGATGTCGGCATTCACTTCCGGCAGTTGGAAACCTTCGCGAGCGCGTTCCCAAACATTATCGCCATTGCGTAGCAGGCTGGAGTTCAGCAGCATCATGTCCAGGCCCGCGGCCAGGCCCTCGTCCACGCCGACGGATTGGCGAAACGCCCCATTCTCCGCATGCGCGGCAGAGGCAAACACAACAGCAAATGACAACGATAGTGCCAATGGGGTGAAGCGATTCATTTGGCGGGCCCGGAATTCTGATTTCGGCTGATGCTAAACAGCCAACATAGGGGTGTCAACCAAAAAGCCAAATTAATTCATGCGCTTTGCTGACATATAGGCCATGCAGACTGTCATGTGCCAGTTATTTTTTACAGTGGCGATCACGATTCAGCTTATTGTCATGGTTTTAAAAGCGGTTTTTCCATTCCCGCAGCGCAGCAAACACCTCGACAACGTCATGCAGCGGCTGCCCGCTCCAATGCGCCGCGGCTTGCCGCACCGCCGGCGCGTCCGCGCGCAGGAACGGGTTGCTGGCGCGTTCCAGGCTCATGGTGGACGGCAGCGTGGGCAGATTCTGCTCGCGCAGTTTCTGGTCCCGGCTCATGCGGATGGCCAGCACCGGGTTGCCGGGGTCCACCGTCAGCGCGAAGTGCAGATTGGACAAGGTGTATTCATGCGCCGGATACACCTTGGTGGCGTCCGGCAGCGCGGCCAGCTTGCTCAGCGAATCGTGCATCTGCCGCGGCGTGCCTTCGAATAGCCGGCCACAGCCGGCGCCGAACAGGGTGTCGCCGCAGAACAGCGCGCCGGCTATCAGGTAGGCCAGATGGTTCAGCGTGTGCCCCGGAACCTCCAGCACCGTGGCCGTGCCGAAGGAAAGCTCGACGCTGGCGCCCTCCATCACCGGATGGTTGACGGCGGCGATGTCGGCCGGACCGTAGACCGCGGCCTGCGGCCAGCGTGTCAGCAGCTCGGCCACGCCGCCGATGTGGTCGGCATGATGGTGAGTAATCAGGATGGCTTCCAGCTGCAGGCCTTCGCGCTGCAGGAAGGCGATGGCCGGCGCGGCTTCGCCCGGGTCAACCACGACAGCGTGGCCGCCATGATGTAAAACCCAGATATAATTGTCACTGAAGGCCCCTACCGGGCTGACGGTGAATTTGGCTGGCATAAGGCTTCTCTTGATGAAGAATTCGTTTAGCGACTGGCTGACCTCCAGCGAATTGGGTCGCTATCTGCTGGAGCGCGAGCAGGCTTATTTCGACCGCGCCGTCGCCGACGTGTTCGGATTCCACGCGGTGCAGCTGGGTTTGCCGGAAGTGGATTTCCTGCGCGCCAACCGCATCCCATGGCAGTGCCGCGTCGCCGCCTCCGGGCCGGCGCACATCGCCTGCAATCCCGAGCAACTGCCGTTTGAAAGCCGCAGCCTGGACCTGCTGGTGATGCCGCATGTGCTGGATTTTACCACCGTGCCGCACCAGGTACTGCGTGAAGCCGAGCGCGTGTTGATGCCGGAAGGGCGTTTGATCCTCACCGGCTTCAATCCGGTATCGCTATGGGGCGTGCGCAGGCTGATCCAGGGCCGCGCCGCGGTGCCGTGGAGCGGCCATTTCCTGTCGCTGGTGCGCATCAAGGACTGGCTGACACTGCTGGAGCTGGAGCCCGCCGCCGGCGGCTTCATGGCTTACGCGCCGCCGTTTTCCCGTTGCGACTGGGTGCAGCGCTTCGGTTTCATGGAGCGCGCCGGCGATCGCTGGTGGCCGCTGGCCGCCGGGGTGTACGGCATCGAGGCCGTCAAGCGTCAGCGCGGCATGCGGCTGATTCTGCCCAGTTGGAAACAGGCCAAGGCCAAGGCCGGCCTGGCGGTGGCCGCCGGCAATGAGCGCCATCACAGCCATCGCGGCTACGACACAACAGACCAAGCGGGGCAGGAACCCCGTCAATAACGAGACAGCATGACGACAGAAGACAAAGTAGAGATGTATACCGACGGCGCCTGCAAGGGCAATCCGGGGCCGGGCGGCTGGGGCGCGCTATTGCGCTTCAAGGGCAAGGAAAAGGAATTGTGCGGCGGCGAGGCCAATACCACCAATAACCGCATGGAACTGCTGGCGGTGATCAAGGGCCTGGCCACCTTGAACCGGCCGTGTAAAGTGGTGGTGTATACCGACTCCCAATACGTGCAAAAAGGCATTTCCGAATGGATACACGGCTGGAAGGCGCGCGGCTGGAAAACCGCGGCCAAGGAGCCAGTGAAAAACGCCGATCTGTGGCAGCAGCTGGACGCGGAACGCAACCGCCATCTGCATGTGGAATGGCGCTGGGTCAAAGGCCACGCCGGCCATGAATACAATGAAAGGGCGGACCAACTAGCCAACCGCGGCGTAGAGCTGGCTTGATCCTGCGGCGGCGAAGCCTGGCGCCGCAGGCCTGGTTTGCGTGTTGCGGAACCGGGCCGGTGCACCGGGTTTTTTAACCTTTTTTTAGATTGTTATCGGCTTTTTCCGCTCTCCATTAACCTGAGTCCGCCAATGAGAACGCTTAATTACTTTGGCAAACTTAACTCATTAATTTATGGAGAACAAAACATGAAGCCATTCCTTCTTGCGGTCGCCGGCGCGCTGACCATGTGCAGCGTTCAGGCCATGGCCGCCGAGACTTATACTCTGGATTTGATTAACAATAACACTCGCTGTGACCTCGAGTATAAGTTGCCAAGCAACCCGGATAAGAAAAAAGTCGCCCCAGGCGGCAAGGCCAATCTGGTCATCTCTGATGATCAAGTGGTGATTTATCCGGCCACCACGTTCGGCGGTAACTGTTATCTCGATCAAACCCTGGAGTTAACAATGACAGGGCAGGGCTCCGCTGAACTACTCAGCTCCAACTGGACTGGCGCAGGCAGGCCCGTGGTGATCAAGGGCAATCTTGGCGTTGCCTCCTTTATTTTCGACAAAACCGTGAAGGGGGGGCACAGCAGCGCGATTGGGGTGATCAATCGCAGCTTCAATAACCTGGATGGCAATACGCGCGTGATCAAGATTGAGGCCAACGACCCCGCGGCTAGCTGACGGCGCGTCCTCTATTCGTCGCCCTTGGCGGGAAACCCCGCGGGCTTGAGCGGCGGAAGAGCAAAATAAAATCCGGCCCGGACGCGGCGCGTTAGCGCAGCGGTCCGGGCCGCTTCGATATTGGGCTGCGGGAGTGGATTTATGGGCTTAAGGCTGAAGCCGGACCTAATATTCAAGAGGCGGTGGGCCGTGCCCGGCACCTCAAAGGACATCATGAAAACGCATCACATCATAGTGGCGGACGACCACCCGATGGTGGTCAATGGCTTGATTCATATTTTAAGGGATAAGGCCGGGCTGGAGATCTCCGCGACGGCCTCCAGCACCGACGAATTGTTCGCCGCGCTGGAATCCAAGCCCTGCGACATTCTGGTTTGCGATTTCTCCATGCCTTCGGGCGAACTCAGCGACGGGGTGCTGATGTTCAGCCGCATCCGCCGCCAGTTTCCCGGCCTTGGCATCGTGATTCTGACCATGGTGGATCAACTGTCGGCGATACGGGCCTTGCTGGACCTGGGCATCCATTGCATCGTCAGCAAGCGGGATGCCGAGGAGCACCTGTCCCGAGCGCTGCTCTGTGCAATGCAGGCGCGCAAGTTCTTTTCCCCGGCGATGGCCGAGATCGTCGACAAGATCGAACTGGAGCGCCGCACCGCCGGCAAGCAGGAGTTGACCACGCGCGAGGCGGAAGTGGTGCGCTTGTTCGCTGCCGGCATGACCGTTACGGAAATCGCCGCCAAACTGAAACGCAGTAAAAAAACCATCAGCACCCAGAAAATGAGCGCCATGCGGAAAATGGGCGTGCAGCGGGATTCGGACTTGGTGATGCAGTTTCTGGGCCTGATGGACGCGCGCGAGTCATCCACTTGAAATCAAAATCCAAAGCCGCCGCCGGAGGCCGCGCCAATGCGCTGCGCGCGTTTTTTGCCGAGGTGGCCTACCAACTGCCGCGCAGTCAGGAACTGCATGGGCTGCAGCGGGTGATGAGAGCGGTTTTTCTTTTGGCCGGCATCGTGATCTCCATTGCGTTGCTGATTATTTCCGGCCTGGTGGTGCACGGTGTATTCAAGGATGAACTGGACGATATCGTCAAAAATTTTAGTCTGGTGAACAAAGCGCTGGACAATGATATGGCCAACTACAATATCAATAACTTTTACTTGGCCGAAAAGTATCAGCAAGCCTGGGAAAAGCGCGAACACGCGCCGGCGCCCATGGTGCGGCAATTCCTCGCCAACAAGGGCTATCTGGAATTGCACCAGCGCGGCGACCCTTTCCTGACCTTTGCCTTGGGCGATCCGACGGCCTTGAGCACAGACACCTTGAGCCATTATCTGGAACTGAGCCGGCAAGTGGCCAGACAACTGGCGCAAGAAACCTTCCAGTTCCAGATCATCGGCATCAACTACACCTTTCCGGCCAAAGGCGCTTATCTGCTGATTGATTTCAATCGCAAGATCGAACTGCCTCAAGCGGTGGGCGCGCCGGTTGCGCCCTTGCTTGCCCGTCTGACCCAGGGCCTGCCGGATTTCCAGTCCGAGCACATGGCGGCGTATATCCGCCAGCACCCCAAAAAACCGTGGATAGATATCTTCGTCGATCCGCTCACCGGGCGGCCGGCCATCCGGCTGACCAAGGTGGTGCAGGCCCATGGCCGGCCGGTGATTTTTTGGGTGAAGAGCCTGGACATCAAGATCCTGCAACAATTAAGCCCCTACCTGGGCAAGTACTCGGCGGAGCTGTTCATCGACAATCGCGGCAAGCTCATTTACGGCTCGCTGGACGCGAGCCCGGCCATCGCCGCCTTTGCCCGCCAGGCGGCGCAAACGCAAAGCAAGGAAGCGGTCAGCGTCAGCTATCACGCCGGGAATATCTTCATCGTCGAGCACCTGCCGTTCCTGGGCTGGAGCCATGTGCAAGTGGTGTCCTGGAAAAGCTTCGCCCATAGCAGCTGGCGGCTGGCGGCCCTCACCGTGGCGCTGCTGGCGCTGGCCTTGCTGTTTCTGTGGCTGAGCCTGTGGCTGCTGGAACGCCAACTGATCGCGCCGGCTTTTTCCCGCTCCCAGCGCACCCTGGAGAGCGAGGACCTGAACCGCACCATGGTGCGCACCGCGCCGGCCGGCCTGGCCTTGTACGCCATCGAGGACGCCCGCATCATCCTGCAAAACCGCGTGATGGACGACTGGGAGCGCCAATCCAAGCATGGAGCCACCTTTCAGAGCCTGCTGCGGGCGCAGCCCATCTCGCCTGGCGAGTACGGCAACGATGCGCTGGACCGGCTGATCCAGTTGGAACTCGACGACGGCGCCACGCTGGACTTGCATGTCCACGCGGTGCACAGCAAATACCTGGGCGTAGACGTGCTGCTTTGCCATGTCGTCGACGTCACCGCGATCAAGACCACCGAGCGCAAGCTGGACGAAGCGCGCAAGAAGGCGGAAGAGGCCAACCGGGCCAAATCCCAGTTCCTGGCGGTGATGAGCCATGAAATCCGCACCCCGCTCAATGCGGTGCTGAGCAGCCTGGAACTGCTGGCGCGCTCGCCGCTGGCGGCGGCGCAGCGGCAAAGGCTGCGCGTGGCGGAAAACTCCTCGCAGGCGCTGCGCGAAATCGTCAACGACATCCTGGACCTGTCCAAGGTGGAAGCCGGCCAGATGACGCTGGAGCGCATCCCCTTCAACCTGCGGACACTCAGCCAGGAGGTGGCGCAGGGCATGGCGCCGCTGGCGCAGGCCAAGGGCCTGGCCTTCACCGCGGTGATCGACGAGGACCTGGCGCCGGCCTATCTGGGCGATCCGGCGCGCATCCGCCAAATCATGTTCAATCTGTTGAGCAATGCCATCAAATTCACCGATCGTGGCGAAGTCATCTTCGAAGTCTACCCCCAGCAAGAAGAAGCGGCGGATTCTCCCATCGTGATCGGCGTCATCGATAGCGGCATCGGCATCGCCGAAGAGGATCAGGGGAAAATATTCGCCGAATTCACCCAGGCCGATACCTCGATTTCACGGCGCTTCGGCGGCACCGGCCTGGGCCTGTCGCTATGCAAAAAGTTGAGCGAGCTGATGCAGGGCAGCCTGGAATTCAGCTCGGAACTGGGGCTGGGCAGCGCTTTCAGCGTGACGCTGCCCTTGCCGGCATGCGAGCAGGTGGCGCAGGCCGTGGCAGCGCCGCGGGACGCCGAGCCGCCCGCCGGTGGCGAACGGCACGGCCGCATCCTGGTGGTGGACGACTACCAAGTGAACGGCGAACTGATCCGGGACCAACTGATCGAACTGGGCTACGATGCCGACGTGGCGAACAGCGGCGCCGACGCGCTGCGCCTGGCCGGCCAGCGCCGCTACCAACTGATCGCCACCGATCTCAATATGCCCGGCATGGACGGCTACGCGCTGGCGCGCGCCTTGCGGGAACACGCGGTGGCCGCGCCCATCATCGCCATCACCGCCCATGCCGGCGAAGAAGAAAACCGGAACTGCGCCGAGGCGGGAATCAGCGGCATCCTGCTCAAGCCGGTGTCCCTGGCCATGCTGGACCAGGCGATGCGCGCGCATCTGCCCGCGGCGCGTCCGCCGGCGGAGACTAGCGACAGCGGCGCGCGCCCGGCCTTGACCGCCGAGCGCTTGCAACTGCTGCTGGACAGCCTGGAATCATCGCTGCACAGCCTGGACGCGGCCGCCCAGGCGCGGGATGAGCGGGGGATGCAAGATCAACTGCATGCGATAAAAGGCGTATTCGCGATGCTGCGTATCGATCCGGTGGTGCAAATGTGCCAAACTCTCGAAGATTTTGCGCGGACCGGCGCCGCCGACGCCGTCGCGCAGCAATTGAGCGGCCTGCGGCAACTGGCGCACCGGCAACTGCGGGAGCAGGGCTTGTGGCGGCAGGCGTAGCGCGGCAAGACGCGGGCGCGGTAATGTAAAAACGATTCAGGATGCAGGACAGAAGTGTATGAGCAATAGCAGTGACGCTAAAGAAATGAGTGGATCGCGCAGCGACGGCGTGCCGCGCTATGTGATTCTGGATACCGAAACCACCGGTCTCGAACACGCCCAGGGCCATCGCATCATCGAATTCGCCGGCCTGGAGATGATCAACCGCAAGCTCACCGGCAAGCACCTGCATCTCTACATCCACCCGGAGCGCGAGATCGACCCGGACGCCCAGCGCGTGCACGGCATCTCGCTGGAATTCCTGGAAGGCAAGCCCAAGTTCCGCGAAGTGGCCGAACAAATGGCCGACTTCCTGCGCGGCGCGGAACTGATCATCCACAACGCGCCGTTTGACGTCGGCTTCCTCAACGCCGAATTCGACAGAGTGGGCCTGCCGCCGATCAACAAGCTGTGCGCCAATGTGATCGACACCCTGCGCGAAGCGCGCGACCAGTTCCCCGGCAAGCGCAACAGCCTGGACGCCTTGTGCGACCGCTTCGAGATCGACCGCTCCAACCGCACGCTGCACGGCGCGCTGGTGGACTGCGAACTGCTGTCCGAAGTGTATCTGTGGATGACCCGCGGCCAGGAAAGCCTGGTGATGGACATCGACATGGACCTGCCCGGCGGCCAGGACGGCTCGATGAACTTCGAGCGCAAGCCGCTGCTGGTCAAGCGCGCCAGCGAACAAGAACAGGCCGACCACCAAAGCTATCTGAACGAACTGGACAAATCGGTCAAAGGCACTTGCTTGTGGCGCAGCCTGGAAGCGCCGGCCGGAGACGGCGCGTGAGCCGTTACCTGGCGCTGGTGCCGGCCGCCGGCCACGGCAGCCGCTTCGGCGCGCCCAGCCCCAAGCAATACCTGCAACTGAATGGCAAGCCGTTGATGTGGCACACGCTGCGGGCGCTGGCGGCGGTGGCCGCCATCGACACCGTCGCGGTGGTGATCTCGCCCAACGACGAATGGTTCGACGACTTCGACTGGGACCTGCCCAAGCTGCAAGTGCTGCGCGTGGGCGGCGCCAGCCGCGCCGAAAGCGTGCGCAACGGCCTGGACGCGCTGGACTGCGCCGCCGACGACTGGGTGCTGGTGCACGACGCCGCGCGCTGCTGCCTGTCCGCGGACGCGGTGGAACGGCTGCTGGCCGAAGTGGGCGACGACCCGGTGGGCGGCCTGCTGGCGCTGCCGGTGCCGGACACCGTCAAGCGCGCCGACGCCGAACGACGCGTGGCGGTCACCGTCTCGCGCGCCGACCTGTGGCTGGCGCAGACCCCGCAGATGTTCCGCCACGGCCCGCTGCGGCAGGCGCTGCAAGGCGCGGGCCTGGACGCCATCACCGACGAAGCCTCCGCGATAGAACGCAGCGGCGGCAAGCCGCTGCTGGTGGAAGGCGATGCCCAGAACTTTAAAGTGACCTACCCGCGCGACCTGGCCCTGGCGCGCGCGGTGCTGGCGGCAAGAAAGGATTGAGATGTTTCGAATCGGACAAGGTTACGACGTGCACCGCCTGGTGGAAGGGCGGCCGCTGATTCTCGGCGGCGTCGTCATTCCCCACGACAAAGGCCTGCTCGGCCACTCCGACGCCGACGCGCTGCTGCACGCCGTCACCGACGCGCTGCTGGGCGCGGCCGCGCTGGGCGACATCGGCCGCCACTTCCCGGACACCGCCGCCGAATTCAGGGGCGCCGACAGCCGCGCGCTGCTGCGCGAAGCCGCCAAGCGCGTGCGCGCCGCCGGCTGGCGGCCGCTGAACGTGGACAGCACCCTGATCGCGCAGCAGCCCAAGCTCGCGCCGCACATCGACGCGATGCGCGCGGTGATCGCCGCCGACCTCGGCCTGGACCTCGGCGCGGTCAACGTCAAGGGCAAGACCAATGAAACCCTGGGCTACCTGGGGCGCGGCGAAGCGATAGAAGCGCAAGCCGTCTGCCTGCTGGTGCCAGTGTAAGAACCTGTTCAAAGTCTGCTGCGCGTCGTGGAGCGTTACACGGTGAGTGCGCCTTCGAAATGCTCATGTACCACGAGTACATTCCGCTTTCTCAGCCGCAACGCCTTGTCTCGCAGACCTTGAGCAGGTTCTAAGAATGAACGCGGTTTCGCCTGCGTCAAACCGACGCAAGCCCCGCCGCGCTACGATAGATGACAGGTGTCTGGCGGCTCGCCCCGTGCCATAATCCGCCCGGCGCAACCCATCCCAACACAGGAGGCATTACCATGTTGACCCAGGACCAGCTGAAGCTTGCCGTAGCCAAGAAAGCCATCGAATTCGTGCCGGACGACTGCATCGTCGGTGTCGGCACCGGCAGCACCGTCAACCTGTTCATCGAAGAACTGGCCGCCATCAAGGGCCGCATCCGCGGCGCGGTATCCAGCTCCGACGCCTCCACCGCCCGCCTCAAGGCCCACCACATCCCGGTCTACGACCTCAACGAAGTGGACGCGCTGCAGGTTTACATCGACGGCGCCGACGAAATCAACCACCACCTGCACATGATCAAGGGCGGCGGCGCGGCGCTGACCCGCGAGAAGATCGTCGCCAGCGTGGCGGACCAATTCATCTGCATCGCCGACGAAAGCAAATACGTCGCCATGCTGGGCGCCTTCCCGCTGCCCATCGAAGTGATCCCGATGGCGCGCAGCTACGTGGCGCGCGAACTGGTCAAGCTGGGCGGCCACCCGGAACTGCGCCAAGGCGTGACCACCGACAACGGCAATGTGATCCTGGACGTGCACGGCCTGAAAATCCAGAAGCCGGTGGAACTGGAAGAAATCATCAACCACCTGGCCGGCGTGGTCACCTGCGGCCTGTTCGCGCGCCGTCGCGCCGACGTGCTGGTGTTGGGACGGCAAAGCGGCGTCGAAGAAATCCGCTAACAAGCTAGGCCAAGCCTGGCCGCCGCGCGCAAACGGGCAGATGAATTGTCACATCGGCGTCATCTGCCCGCATTAACATAGCGTTTTTTGACTGGTTTTGGTTTGAGGCAGACATGGCAGAACATATTTCCAAGCAGTTCGATATGGAGCTGGAAACCATCCGCACCCGCGTCCTGCAAATGGGCGGATTGGTGGAGCAGCAGATCTTGTCCGCGGTGGACGCGCTGCTGGCCGGCGATATTGAAAAGCTGGACAAGGTGATCGCCGAAGACGCGCTGGTCAACGCGATGGAAGTCACCATCGACGACGACTGCCTGCACATCATCGCCCGCCGCCAGCCGGCCGCCAGCGATCTGCGCATCGTGTTCACCGTGATCAAGGTGATCACCGACCTGGAACGCATCGGCGACGAAGCCAAGAAAATCGCGCGCATGGGCAAGACCATCTACCAGTCCGAGCGCTACCAGATGCCGCGTTTCCGCGAAATCGAAAAAATGGCCGACGTAGCGCTGGGCATGCTGCGCCGCGCGCTGGACGCCTTCGCCCGCCTCGACACCAGCGCCGCGCTGGAACTGGCCGAAGCGGACCAGGAACTGGACGAAGACTTCGCCGCGGAACTGCGCCAGCTGATCACCTTCATGATGGAAGACCCGCGCACCATCAGCATGTCCATCGACACCCTGTTCATCTCCAAGGCGATAGAGCGCATTGGCGACCACGCCACCAATATTTCCGAATACGTGGTCTACCTGGTCAAGGGCAAGGACATCCGCCACACCACCTTGGAAACCAAGAAGCGCGAAACCCTGGGTTGAACCCGGCCGCGCCGACCATGGCGACTTGACATGACGGTTTGACTAAAATGGCGGTAACATTCGGTGTTGCCGCCATTGTTGCGTCTGGCGTCCGTGCCCGCCTTGGCGTTAGAACCTGTTTACGATCTGCTGCGCGTCGGCGATACGGCGTTGAAACCAAGCTCAAAATGCTCATGTACCACGAGTACATTCCGCTTTCTCGCTCGTTTTCGCCTTGTCTCGCCTTAGCTCGCGAGATCGTAAACAGGTTCTTACAACCCATGACGAATCCACCCCGCGCTCGGCGCGGGCCTAGATAAAGAGAGAAGGGGTGTCTTTGACACTGACCACGCCCCCCAATAACGTGCTCGCCACCATAGACATGGGCTCCAACAGCTTCCGCCTGCAAGTGTCGCGGGTGGTGGACGACCAACTATACGCGCTGGACGTGATGAAAGAGACCGTGCGCCTGGGCGCCGGCCTGACCGCGGACAAATACCTGGACCAGGAAACCCAGGACAAGGCGCTGGCCTGCCTGGCCCGCTTTGGCGAACGCCTGCGCGGCTTCACCCCGGCGCAAGTGCGCGCCGTGGGCACCAACACCCTGCGCGTGGCCAAGAACGCCGCCGACTTCATCGCCAAGGCCGAGCCGCTGCTGGGCTTCCCGATAGAAGTGATCGCCGGCCGCGAAGAAGCGCGGCTGATCTACCTGGGCGCCGCCCACTCCCTGCCGGACACCAAGGAACGGCGCATGGTGGTGGACATCGGCGGCGGCTCCACCGAATTCATCATCGGCAGCCACTACAAGGCGTTGGTCACCGAAAGCCTGCCGCTGGGCTGCGTCAGCTTCACACTGCGCTACTTTGGCGACGGCAAGCTGACCCAGGCCAATTTCCGGGACGCCATCCTGGCCGCGCGCAATGAAATCCAACGCATCGCCCACCAATACCAGCGCGAAGAATGGCAACTGGCGGTGGGCACCTCCGGCACCGCGCGCTCGCTGCGCGACGTGCTGGAAATCAATGACTGGAGCAGCGCCGACATCACCCTGGCCGGCATGGAAAAGCTCAAGACGCTGCTGATCCGCCAGGGCGACATCAAATCCATCGACGTCAACGGCCTCAAGGCCGACCGCGCGCCGGTGCTGGCCGGTGGCCTCGCCATCATGATCGCGGTGTTCCAGGAACTGGCCATCGACAAAATGACGGTGGCCGAAGGCGCATTGCGCGACGGCGTGCTATACGATCTACTGGGCCGCCAACGCGAAAAGGACATGCGCGACACCACCGTCACCCAGTTCAAGCGCCGCTACCACGTGGACACCGCCCAGGCCGAGCGCGTCACCACGCTGGCCGAGCGCCTGTACCGCATGGTGGCCGGCGAAGACGTCGACCAATCCATGCTCAAGCGCCTGCTGTGGGCGGCCAAGCTGCACGAAATCGGCCTCACCATCTCCCACACCGCCTACCACAAGCACTCCTCCTACATCCTGCAGCACGCCGACATGCCCGGCTTCTCCAAGCGCGAACAAGCCACCTTGGCCGCCATCGTGCTGGGCCACCGTGGCGACATGGGCAAGATGCGCCAATACATGGAAGACGCCAGCCTGTGGCAGGCCGTGGTGGCGCTGCGCCTGGCGGTGCTGTTCCACCGCAGCCGCAACAGCATCGCGCTGCCGGACCGGCTGGACCTGCGCCAGCACGCCACCGGCTTCGCGCTGACGCTGAACAAAGCCTGGCTGAAAGGCAGCCCGCTCACCGCCAGCGGCTTCAAGCAGGAAATCGGCCAATGGAAAAACGTCGGCTTCGTGCTCGACATCGAGCAAGTGTGAACCGCCGATGCGCCACGCCACGCTGAAAAAACGCATCCCCACGCTGGGCGAAGCCCCCGGCACCCTGCTGTCGGTGGGCGAGGCCAAGCTGCCGGAAGCCTCGATCTCCCTGTTTGAATACGGCCCGGAGCAACTGCAGGAAACCGTGTTCCAGACCGTGGCCGAAGGCCTGGCCCACCAGCCCGCCGGCGGCGTGCTCTGGCTCAACGTCTACGGCCTGCACCAGCCGGAAGTGATGCGGGCGATAGGCCAGCGCTTCGGCCTGCACGCGCTGGTGCTGGAAGACATCATGAACGCGCGGCAGCGGCCCAAGGTGGAAGACTACGGCGACTACCTGTTCATCGCCAGCCGCGTGTTCGACTACCACCAGCACGGCGAGGGCGGGGCCGGGCGGCTGCTGTCCGACCAGATCTACCTGGTCATCGGCCGCCGCTTCGTGCTCACCTTCCAGGAACGCCCCACCGGCGTGTTCGAAGAAGTGCGCGAACGGCTGCGCCGCGGCCGCGGCCTGCTGCGCCACAAGGACGCCGACTACCTGGGCTACTCCTTGCTGGACGCGATGATAGACGACTACTTCGGCGTGCTCACCGAGTTCAACGAAAGAGTGGAACGCATGGACAGCACGCTGCTGCGCGGCCGCGACCAAGGCGTGCTGCTGCAGATTCAGCGCCTGAAGCGCGACTGCCTGAAACTGCGCCGCGCGCTGATGCCGCTGCGCGAAATGCTGATCTCGCTCAACCGCGGCGAACACGGCTTCTTCAAGCCGGAAACCCTGGTCTATCTGCGCGACGCCTACGACCACACCATGCACGTGATCGAATCGCTGGAAATGTCGCGGGAAATGGTGGGCGACATGCTGGACCTCTACCTGTCCACCCAATCCCACCGCCTCAACCTGCAAATGCGCGTGCTCACCGTCTTGACCATGATCTTCATGCCGCTGACGCTGATCGCCGGCATCTACGGCATGAATTTCGAATACATGCCGGAGCTAAAATGGCATTACGGCTACCACCTGGTGCTGGTGGCGATGCTGGGTATTGCCGGCGGCTTGAGCTGGTTGTTCTGGAAGCGGCGCTGGTTGTAAACCCTGCCCCCTGTTGTGGAATCCACGCCGGCGGCGCGCTGCGCCGGCGCTTGCCTTGACCCTCTGTGCCCAATCGGTAACAATCGCCGCGTACCGCAGACATTCGCGGCACTCGGGTTTGACAGCCCGAAATCGCCAGACTCGCCACAGAATCTGCTATCTGAGGAGTCTACCGATGACGCATCCACACCGCCGGCGCTACCGCGCCTTATTCTCCCCCTCACTCCCGCTCAATCTCGTTCTCAAAAAACTACGCCGCATGCCCGGCATCGCCGCTGATCGCCTGCGCGCGCTGGAACGCCAATTGCAGATCCGCGAACACCATCTGCACCGCGCGATGCAAGACCTGCGCCAGGCCCACCACAGCCTGCGCGCGGTCCAAGCCCTGCTGCGCCAGGCCGGCGGCGAAGCCTGCCCCTGCGATGTGCTGCACATCACGCTGGAACCGGCGCAGCACTGGCTGCAACGCGGCATGGCCACGCTGACCACGCGGCATTGACAGGAGACGACGATGAAAACCGCTATCCCGATACCCGGCCGCCACGCCTTGCGGCAACTGGAGCAAGCCTTGCACGCCCTCGCGGCGGACCCGCGCGCCCAAGCGCCGCTGGCGCAGGCGCAGCAAGCGCGCCAGCAACTGGAACAAGCGCTGAGCGACCATCTGGCGGTGCTGCGCGAAGCCGAGCTGGCCCTGAGCTGCGTGCTGACCCTGCTGCTGCGGCACGATGAAGAAATGTTCGCCGGCAAACAGCTGCGCGTATTGCTGGAACCGTTCCAGCAGCAGATGGAAGTGGCCTTGCATGGGCTGGAGGGCCTGCGTTAAGCCCGGTTGAGACCTTGACCCATCCACAACGGACCGCTGCTCCCGGGGCGCGGTCCGTTTTTGCATTTGCGTGGCTTCATGGGTGAACACGGGATCTGCGCTGAGCGAGGCGGAGAGGGTTTAATGGGCAGGAATTGGCAATAAAAATCAATGAAATCTCGATAAAAGCAACTAAATACCGGGATTTAGGGTTCTCCTGGAAAGTTAGGATAAATCCTATATCTGTAACAAATTGTAAACCATATGATGGCCTCGGAGTTTCCAGTGAGTTCAACGGCGCTTGCGCCGTGAGATGCCGCCGGCGATATCGGCGGCTTTTTCTATCCGTGGGAGAGTGTGGTATGAAAACCTTGAACAGCAAGAAAGGCCAAATCGTATTGGCGGCGCTGGCCGCCTTGGCCATGAGCCCGGCGTTTGCCGTTGGGACCGACGTATCCGGCCAGATCGACTTCACCGGCAAAGTGGTGGCGGACTCCTGCCGCCTCAGCTCGCCCAATGGCGACGCCACCAGCATCAAGGTGGACATGGGTACGGTGTCGGTGGACGACATTGGCACGGTGACCAGCCCCAAGTTCACCGGCAGCGGCAGCAAGCAGGTGGATTTCAACATCATCTGCAAAACCGCCGTCAAAGTGTCGATGGCATTGACCGGCACGTCGCCGGAAGTAGTCACTGGCAACAAAATCCTGCGTGTCAACAACGGCACCTCCTTGGCTGGTTTTGCCCAGGGTGTCGGCATTGCATTGTTTGACAGCGCCGCCAGCGCCAGCCCCACGGCTTACGACCTGACCAAGGGGGAACTGTTGAAGGAAGCCGCCGCAGGAAAGGTCAATGAAGTCCGCCGCGTCAGCTTTGCCGCCGCCTATGTCACCAACGGCACGCCGACAGCGGGTATCGCCAATGCCAGCCTGCCGTTTACGCTGACTTACGAGTAAACGCCATGCTTGGCGCCCGCTGGGCGCCAAGCATGGCCGCGTATCCGCTTTGAACCCCTCTTGATTTCCCTACGGCGTTTCCGATGAAAACCATTCTGCTTCCTCTGCTGTTGGTGCTTGCCTTGCAACCGGCCTGGGCCGGCATTGCGCTGAACGGCACCCGTTTGATCTTTGATGGCAGCGATAAAGAAGCGCCTATCATCGTCAGCAATCAGGGCGAGGACATCCTGGTCCAGTCCTGGCTGGAGCCGGCGGAAGGGCAGCCGGAAGAGCTGCCGTTCGCGGTGACGCCGCCGCTGGCACGGCTGCCGGCCAAGCAGCAACAACTGCTGCGCGTGCTCTATGCTGGCGCTGGCGCGGCCGAGGATCAGGAAACCGTGTTCTGGCTGAATGTGCAGGAAATTCCGCAGGCGGCCAGCGGCGACAATGTGCTGCAGCTGGCGGTGCGCCAGCGCATCAAGGTGTTTTTCCGCCCTAAATCCTTGGGCAGCGGCGGTGCGCTGCAAGCGCCGGCGGGTCTGCGCTGGAGCGTTCGCCAGCAGGATGGCAAGCCGCAGCTGCGCGTGGACAATCCCAGCCGCTACCACGTGACGCTGGTGGATTTGGCGTTGAAAAACGGCAAGGCGTTGGCCAAGGCCTATATGGTGGCGCCCGGCGGCAGCGGGCAATGGCCGCTGCCATCGGTGGCGGCGCAGCTGCGCTACGGCATCATCAACGACTTTGGCGGCCACGTGGAATACGCGGTGTCGCTGGAGCCCGGCCAGGAGGCGAGCCCGCGTCAGCTGGAGCCGCAGGATCCGCAACCCTGATTGAAGCCCCGGCCGTCAGCCGGCCGCCGATTCATCTTTCGGATAGCCTTGTCCCCGTTCTGCTTGAGTAAGCCCTGCCATGCGCCTACGTTCCGATAGCCTGTCTTGTCACGTCTTGCCGCGGCGCCGCTCCGCCCTGAAACCCGGCTGCCTGCTGATCTTGCTGGCGCTGGCGGAGTGGTCGCGAGCGGAAGAGGGGGCGGCGTCGACCGCGCCGACCCTGCTGGCTTTCAACACCAACTTCATCAACGGCGCCGGCCGGCCGGCGGACTTGAGCGCGGTGCTGAGCGGCGGCAACGCCTTGCTGCCCGGCAGTTATCGCGTGGATGTGCTGGTCAACGACAGCTTGAGCGGACGCCGCGATGTGATGTTCGTACAAGACCCCGTCAGCGGCAGGGTGACGCCCTGCGTGGACGCCGCCTTGCTGCAAGCCGCCGGCGTGCAATTGCAGAGCCTAACCCCGCCGCTGGCGGAGGACGATCCGGCCTGTCTGGATCTGGCCGCGTTGATGCCGCAGGCGGCGGTGGATTACGACTCCACCCGGCTGCAATTGAAGCTGAGCATTCCGCAAGCCTTTCTGAGCCGCAGCGCGCGCGGCTATATCGACCCAGCCTTGTGGGACGAGGGCGTGGCCGCCGCCTATGTCAATTACCAGTTCAACGCCAGCGAGAGCCGCAACAGTGGCGTGGGCGGCAGCACCAACCGCAGCGCCTTCCTGGGCTTGCAGAACGGCATCAATCTGGGCGCCTGGCGCTTGCGCAACGACTCCACCCTGAGCTGGGCCGATGGCCAGTCCATGGACGCGCGCAGCAACCGCAACGTGCTGCAGCGCGACATCACCGCCTGGAAAAGCCAGCTGGCGCTGGGCGAGCAATACACCGATCCCACGCTGTTCGACAGCCTGCGCTTCCGCGGCGCGCAACTGTCCAGCGACGACGGCATGCTGCCGGACAGCGAACGCGGTTACGCGCCGGTGATCCGCGGCCAGGCGCAGAGCAATGCGGTGGTGGAAGTGCGCCAGAACGGCTATACCCTGTACCGCGCCAATGTGCCGCCGGGGCCGTTCGAACTGACCGATATCTTCCCGTCCGGCTCCAACGGCGACCTGGAAATCACCGTCACCGAGGCCGACGGCAGCAAGCGGGTGACGCAGCAGGCGTTCTCCAGCCTGCCGCTGATGCTGCGCAAGGGGCGCTGGCAGTACAGCGCCGCCATCGGCGAATACCAGGGCGGCCAGGATGTGCGTCCCAGCTTTGCCGCCGGCACCGTGGTTTACGGCATCGGCGACGACAGCACCGTGGCCGGAGGCTTGCAGTTCAGCGCCGATTTCCAGGCGCTGAACCTGGGCGTGGGCACCAATACGCCGCTGGGCGCGCTGTCGCTGGATGTCACCCAGTCCGTCAGCCGCGCCCAGGGAGAACGGCAGCAGGGCCAGAGTGTGCGCCTGCTCTACGCCAGAACCTTTACCCGCACGCTGACCAACCTGACGCTGGCCGCCTATCGTTACTCCACCGCCGGCTACCGCGGTTTCAACGACCACGCCAGCGATCTGGCCGGCAACAGCCAGGCGAAGTTTGGCCGCAGCCGTTCGCGCATCGATCTGACCACTCAGCAGGACTTGGGCCGCGAGCGGCGCTTTGGCAGCCTGTACCTGAACCTGAGCCAGCAAAGCTATTGGGGCCAGAGCGGCGGCACCGGCAGCGTGGGCCTGGGCTATGGCAATAGCTGGAAGCGGCTGGGCTACAACTTCACGCTGAGCCGGAGCCGCGACAGCCGCCCCGGCGGCGTCAGCAGCACCCAGGCGATGCTGACCTTCTCGGTGCCGCTGGGCGACAAGCCGCGTTCGCCGCGGCTGTACTCCAACCTGAGCCATACCACCGGCAGCGGCGCTTCGCTACAAGCCGGCGTCAACGGCTATATGAGCGAGAACACCTCGTATTCGCTGCAGGCCGGGCATAGCAGCCGCGACGGCAGCAGCACCGCCGGCCTCAGCGTCAATCACAGCGCGGACTTCGTGCAGCTGAGCGCGGCCTACAACGCGGCGCGTCAGTATCAATCCGGCAGCGTGGGCGCGTCCGGCGCCATCGTGGTCCATGGCGGCGGCGTCAACCTGAGCCGCACGGTGGGCGACACCTTCGCGCTGATGCAGGTGGATGGCCTGTCCGGGTCCGAACTACGCGCCGGAGACGGCGGCAAGCTGGCGCGCAATGGCTATCTGGTGCAGCCGTATGCGCAGCCTTATCGCGTCAATACCTTGAACCTGGACACGCGGCAATTGGGCGCGGACGCGGAGCTGGAAGACACCGTCAAGCAGGTGGTGCCGCGGCGCGGCGCGGTGGTCAAGGGCGTGTTCAAGGCTAGGCGCGGGGTGCGCGCGCAGTTCACCCTGCTGCGGCCGGATGGCGGCAGCGTGCCGTTTGGCGCCAGCGTCAGCGGCGACGGCGGCAAGCCCTTGGGCATCGTCGATCCCAATGGCAAGGTGCTGGCGCTGCTGAAGCAGGAGACTGGCCGGCTGACGGTGGCATGGCGCGGCGGCCAGTGCGTGGCCGATTACCGGCTGCCGCCGGCCAAGGCCGGCCAGTACTACCAGCGCCGCCGCCTGAACTGTAACTGAGGGGATGGGAATGGATTGGAAACGCTATGGCGGCGCGCTGCTGCTGGCCTGCGTCAGCCTGTCTGTGCAGGCCAAGATCAAAAGCTGTGATGACGAGGCTGTGATTAGTCAAGTGAGCGAAATTCCCGGCCTACCGCCGACCAGCGCGTCCAAAGCCGGCGATGTGTTGCATAAGCGGCTGTATCTGTTCTCGATCGGCTATGAGGTGGTGACTAAAATCAATGGTGACCGGATGCGCATGGGGGCGGGGTGGTCAGCCGCTCCAGACCCTAATAATTTCAATACTGTGCGGCTTGCTTCCGGGCTGGGGGTGCGCTGGCGTCATGCCGATAGCGGTCTCGATGGCCGCTTGATTGGTTCAGGCAACAGCGACATCAATACCTGGAGCGAGTATGAGGATTACCCTGGCAAGGTGGGGAAATACACGCTGCAAGCATTATTTGTCCAGGAATTTGTCTTGACCGACCCGGCAAAATACCAAGGTGGCGGTGGTGGCTACCTGAGTACGCCTTTCAGTATTTATGCTCACGGCACCGGCAATGGCGCCAGCCAGAACGTGTCCAAAGGTTGCAATCAGTCAGTTCAGACAGGAGACGTGGCTTACCCTAAGGGGGTTTATCACTTTATCTACGACAACTGGTCCGGCGACGCGCTTCCACCGCTGCCCGCCCCCAGCTGCAAGCTGGCGCTGGATTCCAAGCAGCTGCGCGTGTCCATGGACGCGATCAATGTGTCCGGGCTGGACCACAAGGACGCGGTGTCTCAGAACAGCGTGCCGCTGCGCATCCGGCTGGAGGAGTGTGCGATCAATGCCAAGCCGTCCATCAACTTCACCGATGCGGGTACGCCCGAAAACACCAGCCATACGCTGCTACCGAACAATGCCGATGCCGCCGGCAGCGCCAAGGGCCTGGGCGTGCGCTTGCGGCGGAATCAGCAGACGGATGTGTATTTCGGCCCGTCCAGCAGCAGCGACGGCAGCCGCCGCATTGCGCTGGGCACCGCTAGCAGCGGCAATCCGGTGCTGACGCTGGATCTGAACGCCCATTATGTGCGCACCACCGCCGCGCCTATCCAGCCGGGCGCGTTTGCGGCGACCGCCACTTTCGTTGTGTCTTATCCGTGATGGGGTGGTCCATGCGTTGCCGGCAGGCGCGGTTCAGGGCAGCGCTACCTTGAAGTTTGATCTTGAATGACAGGTTAGGGTTTATGAGGTTTATAGGCGTTTATTTATTACTGGCTTTGTTGGGCGTTTTTGCCTGGCAAGGCGCCAGGGCGGATATCAGTTTTGCCGGTGAGAGCCGTTATATCTTTGCGGCGGATGCAAAGCGTAGGCCGATCACCATCGTGAACGATGGCGCACAGCCGGCCTTGGTCCAAGTCTCGGTTGCCTGGGGGGAGGGCGATCTCGAGCGGGACCTGCCAATCGCGGTGAATCAACCCTTGCTGCTGATCGGCGCGGGCGAGCGCAAGAGCGTGGATGTGCTGTATGCGGGAGAAGGGCTACCAGCACAACAGGAGAGCTTTTTCTTATTGAGTGTGCTGGAAGTGCCGGCCGCGGCAGAGGGTTCTCATATTTTTTATCTTGGCTTGAGACACCATTTAAAATTGTTTTACCGGCCGGCGCTGGCCTCGTCTCCGGAGCAGGCCATGGAAGCGCTCAGTTGGCGCGTGGAAAACGGTGGGAAGAAAATACGGGTGGAAAATAGCTCGCCTTACTATCTGACCTTGCTGGATATCAAGGTGATGGATGGCAATGGCGCTGTTTGCGGGCAGTCTGTCGCGCATAAAATGCTGCCGCCGTTTTCTAGCGCGGATTGGCCTGTGGATGGCTGCGAGGGTGTGGTGGGTAAGGTGCGTTATCAGATGGTAAAGGATAGTGGCCTGGCTATTAAACAATCTTATAAATTGAATGGTTGCGTTTCAAAGGGGGGGGTATGAGAGGTTGCTATTTTTTTATGGCTCTATGTTTGCTATTCATGCTGTCTGCGCCAAGCTACGCTCTAAAGTGTACCAGTCTTGATAATAATGTTAGCGTCAGTGATATGGTTGAAACTACCGTGGCAGTGCCCAATTCTTTGCCTCAAAAAATGGTGTTGTGGCGTCAGGTGACCCAAACGCTAGAAGCAAAATGTTGGGTTGATGTGCGAGGTTTTAAGGAAGAAAATGTATATTTTTATCTAGATCCCAAAAAGGTTGATCTGGGGCCTGATATGGATGTGGGGGTGACCTATAATGGTGTCGATTATATTAAATCGGAATTGTCTGGCGGGAAGTTGGATACAGGTGTAGGTGTTTTGGCGTGCAAATGGGATGAGATTAAGAAGGAGTGTGTTCAAGATAAGACAATAGTGAAGTTCAAATACTCTGTTTTCTTGTCCAAGAAGTCGGCTAAAGGGCCTCCCAAAGAGGGGGCGCTATCAGTGGTTCAGAGTTTTATGGCTTTTCAGTTTGATGGTAAGAATGATGTGCGTCCAGGCGCGAGCTATAACTTGACAGTGAACGGTTTGAATAAGATTCGCTATATTCCTTGCGAGTCTAAAATTTCTATTGCCCCTAATTTTATAGATTTTGGCGGAGTACCAGCCTCATCGGCTCAAGTTGGCAGGGTCATTCGATCACTTCCCTTTGTGATTTCTGAACAGCGTGGGTGTAGTGCTGCTTATGGTGTGAACCTGGCTTTTCATCCTAAAAATGTAAGGGATAGCACAGATAATACGCTGATTGTACCTGGCAATAATAGGTCGCTTGGAGTTCGTATTGTTGATGCGGAAAAAAATAAAGCGCTGGTGCTGAGGAAAGAGTATGAGTTTTCGCCGGTTGGATCTGGCCTGTTTTATAGCAAACGATTCTTGGCGGAGCTGTCCTGGTTGTCCCAGACACCACAGCTAGGGCGGTTTGATACCGGCGCGATTGTGGATGTTTATTATAAATAAACCTGTTGGCAATGAGTGCCAGCTTGCTGTGGCGTGGAGGATGATGAGGTTTTCTGTGGCTTGCTTGATACCCAGAACATATTGCCCACACGCCTTGTGCTGGGGGCGATTGCGAAATGATCGCGGGCGCGGGCTTGTCCAAACTAGAAAGCGTGATTTGGTCCGTCCGCGTGGTCGGTAAAAATAAGAACGCGCCTCAGCCGGGCGCGTTCCAGGGCAATGCCACCCTGCTGTTTGATTTTGAATAGCGCTAGCGGACTCTAGGGGCGGCTCAGTTCCACCGACCATTCCGGCCCGGAGCCTATGCCGCGCTTGGCGGCGTAGTTGTCCATATTCAATGCCAGCGACACGTCCAGCAGGCTGTTCAGATAGACCAATGGCTGGCCGCTGGCCACTTCGCCAAAGGTGTGGCGATAAGGCGCCACCACTTCGTCCACCGGCTTGCCCTGCTTGAAGATGCGCACTTTCACCGGGTCGCCGGGGCGGAAGCCCTGGGCTTCGAACAGGGCTTTGGGGATATTGGTCCACACATTGCCGTATTGCGGGTCCAGCACCGGAATCATGCCCTTGAGCCGTCCATTGGTGGCTTCCGCGCGCTGATACGGCAGCTTGACCACGGCGGCGGCCGGCAGCGGCGGGCCCACTTCTTCGAAACGGATCTTGCCGGCGGCCAGGCGCGCGCCGGTGTAGGCGTAGACATCGCGGCCGTGGAAGGTATAGGACGCGGCCGAACCTTGCAGGCGGTTGGTTTTTTCGTCGATGCGGCGCAGCTCGGCCACGCCGTCGCGCTCGGCGATCAAGGTCAGCAGGCCGTTGTTGGGATTGACGAAGTAGCGGCCGTCCCGGGTTTTCAGCACCACGGATTGGCGCTCGGTGCCGACGCCGGGGTCCACCACCGATACGAACACCGTGCCCTTGGGCCAGTAGTTGGCGGTCTGGTACAGCCGGTAGGCGCCGCTCCAGATGTCGTAATCGGGGATTTCGTGGGTGAGGTCGGACAGCGTCAGCTTGGGGTCCACCGAGTAGGCGACGCCGCGCATTGCCGACACCGCGCCGTCCTTGAGGCCAAAGTCGGTCATCAGCACCAGCGGCGCGTCCGCGCGCGCCAAGCCGGCCAGCAGCAGGCCGGCGGCGAGCCAGAGGCGGGCGTGTTGGAATAGCTTCATTCTTTTTCTCCTAAGAACCTGTTCAAAGTCTGCTGCGCTTCGGCGATACGGCGTTGAAAACCGCTTCGAAATGCTCATGTACCGAATGTACACTCCGCTTTCTCTGCCGTTTTCGCCTTGTCTCGCTCTTGCTCGCGAGACTTTGAACAGGCTCTAAGAACCTGTTTACGATCTGCTGCGCGTCGGCGGGATGGATAGAAATGGGCGTTGAAACCAAGCTCAGTGCTCATGTACCACCTGTACATTCCGCTTTTTCGCTCGTTTCCGCCTGGTCTCGCCTTAGCTCGCGAGACCGTAAACACGTTCTAAGTTTTTCTGGTGTTCAAAATGCTGTTGCCGGTCTTGCGGCGCCTGCCAGCGCCGGGCTTGCCTAAAGCCTGTTCAACGTCTCGCGAGCTAGACGAGACAAGGTGATTTAAACAACCCCACCGCTGCGCAGCAGACATTGAACCGCTTGTTACACCTCGTCCGAGCGCAGCCTCTGCACGCCGGCGGCCAGCATCTGCGCCCAGGCGCTGCTGAGCGAGCCGTTCAGATTGATGCCGCGGCAGGCGTCGTCCACCACCGTGGTTTCCAGGCCGGCGGCGCGCGCGTCCAGCGCGCTCCAGGCCACGCAGTAGTCGGTGGCGAGTCCGGCCAGCCATACCCGCTTGACGCCGCGCTCGGCCAGGTAGCCGGCCAGGCCGGTGGGGGTTTGGCGGTCCGCTTCGACAAAGGCGGAATAGCTGTCCAGCGCGGGGTTGCAGCCCTTGCGGATGATCAATTGAGCCAGGCTGGTGTCCAGTTCCGGGTGGAAGGCCGCGCCATGGCTGCCGGCCACGCAATGATCCGGCCACAGCGTTTGTTCGCCATAGGGCAGTTGGATGCTGTCGAAAGGCTGGCTGCCGGGGTGTTGGCTGGCGAAGGACACATGTTTGGCCGGGTGCCAGTCCTGGGTCAGGATCACCCGGTTGAAGAACTGCATCATGTGGTTGATCAGCGGCACGATTTGATCGCCGTCGGCCACCGCCAGTTCGCCGCCGGGACAAAAACTGTTTTGCACGTCCACCACGATCAGGGCGCAATCGTCGCCGTAGCGCTTCAGGGGCATAGCGTTTTCCTGCAAGGGTTCTCAGCCTTTCTTGTTACCACGCGGCCGCCGGCGCGGTAAAGCCCGACGCGGCGACAATCGCGAAATAGGGTTTGCCATTTATACCCTATGGGGGTATATAATTCAGCCCAGGAGGTCATCATGACAGCAAGCACCGTGGATTTGCCGATTGAGGGCATGAGTTGCGCGGCCTGCGCCGCCAGGATTGAGAAACAGTTGAACCGGCTGGACGGGGTGGAGGCGGCGGTCAACTTCGCCAGCGAATCGGCCAAGGTCTCGTTCGACCCGGTCAAAACCCCGCCGCAAACCTTGGTGGACACCATCGCCAAGACCGGTTTCGCCGTGCCGCGCCGGCAGGCGGAGCTGGATATTCAGGGCATGACTTGCGCCGCCTGCGCCGGCCGCATCGAGAAGGTGCTGAATCGGCTGCCGGGCGTGTCCGCCCAGGTCAACTTCGCCAGCGAGAGCGCCCGCGTCGATTACGTGGCCGGCCTGGCCGACGAGGCGGCGCTGATCGCCGCGGTCAGCCGCGCCGGTTACCAGGCCGCGGCCAAGGCCGGGCCGGGCGACGACACCCTGGCCGCCGAGCATGCGCGCCGCTACCGGCGCGAGCGGCTGTGGTTCGCGTTTTCCGCCTTGTTGACGCTGCCCTTCGTCATTGAAATGGTGGCGATGTTCAGCGGCGGCCATCATGGCTGGCTGCCGCGTTACTGGCAGCTGGCGCTGGCCACGCCGGTGCAGTTCGTGGTTGGCTGGCGCTTCTACAAGGGCGCCTGGGCGGCGTTGCGCGGCGGCGGCGCCAATATGGATGTGCTGGTGGCTCTGGGCACCAGCATGGCCTGGCTGCTATCGGCGGCGGTGACGCTGCTGGGGCTGGAAGACCAGCATGTTTATTTCGAGGCCAGCGCCTCGGTGATTACCCTGGTGCTGTTGGGCAAATTGCTGGAGGCGCGCGCCAAGGGCAAGACTTCGGCGGCGATAGAGGAGTTGATCCGGCTGGCGCCCAAGACCGCCCGCGTGGAGCGCGAGGATGGCCGGGTGGAAGAGGTGGCGGTGACCGCGCTGCGCCAGGGCGATGTGGTGGTGGTGCGCCATGGCGAAACCTTGCCGGTGGACGGCGAGGTGGTGGACGGCGCGGCGGCGTTGGACGAAAGCATGCTCACCGGCGAAAGCCTGCCGGTGGCCAAGCGTGTCGGCGACAGCGTTTACGCCGCCACCCGCAATCAGGACGGCATGCTTAAGGTGCGCGCCACCGGCGTGGGCGGCGATACCCAGTTGGCCGAGATCGTGCGTCTGGTCAGCGCGGCCCAGGGCTCCAAGGCGCCGATCCAGCAATTGGCGGACGTGATTTCCGGCGTGTTCGTGCCGGTGGTGGTGGGCATCAGCTTGTTGACCTTCATCATTACCGGCTTGTGGTTGCAGGATTGGTCGGCGGCGCTGATCCACGCGGTGGCGGTGCTGGTGATCGCCTGCCCGTGCGCCTTGGGCCTGGCCACGCCGACGGCGGTGATGGTGGGCGTGGGCAACGGCGCGCGGCGCGGCATCCTGTTCCGCAACGCCACCGCGCTGGAGCTGGCCAGCCAGGTGGGTGTGCTGTTGGTGGACAAGACCGGCACGCTGACCGAGGGCAAGCCGCAAGTGAAACAAGTGCTGCCCTTGGCGGCGGACGCGGACCTGGTGCTGCAACTGGCCGCCAGCGTGGAGGCCGGTTCGGAACATCCGCTGGCGCGGGCCATTCTGCAGCAGTCGCAGCAGCAGGGCCTGGCCTTGCTGCCGGTCAGCGGCTTCGCCGCCCAGGTGGGGCAGGGGGTGCAGGCGGAGGTGGCTGGCCACGGCCTGGTGCGCGCCGGCGTGCCCGGCTGGCTGGGCGAGCAGGCGCAAACCGCCGCCTTGCCCTTGCAGCAGGCGGGCAACACCGTGGTGGCGGTGGCGCGCGGCGAGGAGTTGCTGGGACTGTTGGCCATCGCCGACCGCATCCGGCCCAGTTCGGCCCAGGCGGTGGCGCAGTTGCAGGCCATGGGCATACGGGTGGCGATGCTGACCGGCGACAACCCGGCCACCGCCGCCGGCATCGCCGCGGAAGCGGGCATTCGCGATTACCGCGCCGAGGTGAAGCCGCAGGACAAGGCGGCGGAGGTGCGGCGCTGGCAGGCGCAGGGTTTCAAGGTGGCGATGATGGGCGACGGCGTCAACGACGCGCCGGCGCTGGCCGCCGCCGACGTCAGCCTGGCGATGGGCGCCGGCTCGGACGTGGCGATCGAGGCCGCCGACATCACCCTGATGCACGGCGATCTGATGCACGCGGTGGACGCGATCCGGCTGTCGCGCGCCAGCCTGCGCAAAATCCGGCAGAATCTGCTGTTCGCCTTCATCTACAACGTGATGGGGATACCGCTGGCGGCGCTGGGCATGTTGAACCCGGTGATCGCCGGCGCGGCGATGGCGATGAGTTCGGTATCGGTGGTGAGTAATTCGTTGTTGCTGCGGCGCTGGAAATAAGGCGGCATCGGCGCTAGCGAAGTTTTGAATTTTTTCAGGAGAAAGCAATGTCCGAATTGATCATGAAAGTGGATGGCATGACCTGCCAGGGTTGCGTGAAAAGCGTCAGCGGCGTGCTCAGCGGCATGGCCGGCGTCAGCGAGGCCGAGGTCAGCCTGGAGGCCAAGCAGGCCAAGGTGGTGTACGACGCCGAGATCGTGTCGCCGGAGGAGTTGGCGGCGGCGGTGGAGGACGCGGGCTTCGATGTGACGCGCTGAGCCTTAAACGGCGGCGTTGCGGAACAGGGCATGGCTTGCGGGCCATGCCCTGTTTCATTGTGCTCCATGGTGGGGCGTTGACCGAGCACCCGCAATTTTAAGAGGCGTGGACGTCGACGGGCTGACGGCAATATATTGTTTTTCAATGATCTTGCCGGCTTGACGGTTTAGGGGGGGGCCAGCATCAAGCTATACTTGGCTGGCAGAGGTCAATGATGACTGTCGAGAAAACCATAGGGAAAATGAGGACATCGGCGGGCAATATCAGTTTTGATGAACTTGTGGCCGTGTGTGATGCCCTTTTCGGCAAAGGGCGGGTTAAGAACCTGTTCAAAGTCTGCTGCGCTGCGGCGATACAGCGTTGAAACCGAACTCAAAATGCTCATGTACCACTTGTACATTCCGCTTTTTCGCTCGTTTTCGCCTT
>NZ_JAYSGF010000029.1:0-66489 GCF_041912965.1 Chromobacterium sp.
TGGTTGCACTGGCCGGAGCGCTCGGTGGCTTCCATGTCGCGCAGCAGCGCGTTCATTTCCGGCAGCGTCAGCTGGCGGTTGGCGCGCACCGCGCCGTGGCAGGCCATGGTGGCGAGCAGCTCGTTGCGGCGCTCGGTCAGCACCTGGCTGAGGCCGAACTCGCGCACATCCTTCAGCACCGCGCGCGCCAGGTCCACCGGGTTGCCGTCCTTCAGCCACACCGGCACGCCGCGCACCGCGATCTGGGTGGGGGACAGCGGCGCCAGTTCCATGCCCAGCCGCTTCATGTCCTCGCCGTGCTCGTGGGCGGTGGCCACTTCCATGCGGTCGGCGGCGAAGGACACCGGCAGCAGCAAGGGCTGCATCGGGATGGTGTCGGCCTCCAGCGCGGTCTTCAGCTGCTCGTAGACGATGCGTTCATGGGCGGCGTGCATGTCCACCAGGATCAGCCCGTCTTCGCACTGGCTGAGGATGTAGACGCCGTGCAGCTGCGCCAGCGCGAAGCCCAGCGGCGGAATGCCGTCCGCGCTTTGCGGCAGCGCGGCGACGCGCTGCGGCGGCAGGCTGTATTCCACCGGCGCCGGCGCCGGCGCGGCGCTGTGGGCGCGTTCTTCCTCGCGCAGGCCGCCGAACAGCTTGTCGTAAATGCCGGTGGCCTCCCTGGCCACGTGCAGCGGCATCGCCTGCTGCTGGTAGCGGAAGGCGGGCTGGGACGTAGCCTGGCCGGAGGAGGGCGCGGCGGAGCGGTTGAACGGCTTGTCGAACAAGGGCGCCGATTCGCCCTGGGCCAGCGCCGGGTTGTCCGGCGTTGCGCTGTCCGCGTCGGCGATCTGAACGGTGGGCGCGGCGCCGGCGGTGGTGCTGGCCAAGGCCTTGTGCACGCTGTGGAACAGGAATTGGTGGATGGCCTGCGATTCGCGGAAGCGCACCTCGATCTTGGTCGGGTGCACATTGACGTCGACGCCGGACGGCTCCATGGTCAGGAACAGCGCGTAAGCCGGGTGGCGATCGTGGTGCAGCACGTCGCGATAGGCTTGGCGCAGCGCGTGCAGCGCGGTCTTGTCGCGCACGAAGCGGCCGTTGACGTAGAAGTACTGGGCGTCGCGGCTGGCCTTGGAGTAAGTGGGGGAGGCGACGAAGCCGCTGAGCGTCAGCGGGCCGGCGGCGGTGTCGATCTCGATGGCGGCGGCGACGAAGTCCTTGCCCAGCATCGCGGCCACGCGCTCGGCCAGGCTTTGCGCCGGCAGGCGCCAGATCACCTTGCCGTTGTGGCGCAACATGAATTCCACATGCGGATGCGCCAGCGCGATGCGCTCGAAAACGGCTTCGCAGTGCGCGTATTCGGTGTTCTCGCTTTTCAGGAATTTGCGCCGCGCCGGGGTGTTGAAATAGATGTCCACCACTTCGACGCTGGTGCCGGGCGCGTGGGCGGCCGGCTCCACCGGGTGCAGCGAGCCGTCGATGGCGATGACTTGATGGGCGTGCTCGGCGTCCGGCGGTCGGCTGACCAGGGTCAGCCGCGACACCGAGGCGATGCTGGCGAGACCCTCGCCGCGGAAGCCCAGCGTGGCGACGTTTTCCAGGTCGTCCAGCGAGGCGATCTTGCTGGTGGCGTGGCGGTCCAGCGCCAGCGCCAGGTCTTCCGCCGCGATGCCGCCGCCGTTGTCGGTGACGCGCAGCAGCTTGATGCCGCCCTGGGCCAGGTCCACCGTGATCTTGGACGCGCCGGCGTCCAGGCTGTTTTCCAGTATTTCCTTGAGCGCGGAGGCGGGGCGCTCCACCACTTCGCCGGCGGCGATCTGGTTGACGAGGTGGTCGGGCAGGCGTTGGATGCGTGTCATGGGCGGCATTGGGGCGTGATGTCAAAGCAAAAGGCCGCGCGAAGAGTCTGTCAATGTCTGCTGCGCGTCGGCGATACGGCGTTGAAAACGTCTTCAGAATGCTCATGTACTGTCTGTACACTCCGCTTCTTCAGCCGTTTTCGCCTTGTCTCACCTTAGCTCGCGAGACTTTGAACAGGTCTTGGGCGGCCTTGTCGATTCTACTACGGATCAGCCGCGGGCGGCCGCGCGCTTGTGGCGCCAGATCTCGATCAGTCCCGGCAGGAAGGAGACCAGGATGATGCCGAAGATCAGCAGTTCCAGGTTCTTGCGCACGAAGGGCAGGTTGCCGAAGAAATAACCAGCGTAGGTGAAGCCGACCACCCAGGCGATGGCGCCGACCACGTTGTAGCGCAGGAATTGCGGGTAGTGCATCTTGCCGATGCCGGCGACGAAGGGCGCGAAGGTGCGCACGATGGGCACGAAGCGGGCGAAGATGATGGTCTTGCCGCCGTGGCGCTCATAGAAGGCGTGGGTGCGGTCCAGGTATTGCGGCTTCAGGATGCGTGGGAATTTCTCGAACAGCTTCATGCCGACATTGCGGCCGATGGCGTAATTGGTCGCGTCGCCAAGGATGGCGGCGACGATGAGGAGCAGCACCAGCATATGCGGATTCATCTGGCCCATGGCCGCCAGCGCGCCGGCGACGAAGAGCAGCGAATCGCCGGGCAGGAAGGGCGTGACCACCAGTCCGGTTTCGCAGAACACGATCAGGAACAGGATGGCGTAGATCCAGGGGCCGTAGGCGGCCACCAGCTGGGACAGATGGGTGTCGATGTGCAGGATGAAGTCGATCAGGAAAGTGATGGCTTCCATGGTGTCGTTGCGCTCGGTCTGGGGGTGCTTGGGTTGAAAGTAGTACTGGCCGGACAAGCCGGCCAGCGTTTGGAGAAGTGATCAGACGACCGCTTCTTCTTTTGGTTTCACCGGCTTGATCATATGTTCGCGCTTCACGCCCAGCCACAGGGCGATCGGGCTGGCGACCAGCACCGAGGAGTAAATGCCGAACACGATGCCTATGGTCAGCGCCATCGCGAAGCCGTGCAGCGCCGGGCCGCCGAACAGCAGCATCGACACCACCATCATCTCGGTGGAGAAGTGGGTGATGATGGTGCGGCTCATCGTGGCGGTGATGGCGTTGTCGATGACTTCGGCGACGCTGTGGCCCTTCATGCCCGGCTTGCGGAAGTTCTCGCGAATCCGGTCGAATACCACCACCGATTCGTTCACCGAGTAGCCCAGCACCGCCAGGATGCCGGCCAGCACGGTCAGCGAAAACTCCCAGCGGAAGAAGGCGAAGCAGCCCAGGATGATCACCACGTCGTGCATATTGGCGACGATGGCGGCGATGGCGAAGCGCCACTCGAAGCGAACCGCCAGATAGATCATGATGCCCAGGCACACCAGGATGGTGGCGGTCAGGCCGTGGGTCACCAATTCCTCGCCCACGCTGGGGCCGACGAAGTCGACCTTGCGCAGCTGTACTTGCGGATCGCCGGCCTTGAGCATGCCCATGACCTTGTCCGACAGCTGGGCGGAGGTCACGCCCGGCTTGTTGGGCAGGCGTATCATCACGTCGCGGCTGCTGCCCAGGCTCTGCACCGTGGATTCGCCCAGCTTCAGCGCGTCCACTTTCTCGCGGATGGCGCTCAAGTCGGCGGACTGCTGGTACTGCACTTCCAGCACGGTGCCACCGGTGAACTCGACGCTATAGTTCAGGCCGCGGGTGGCCAGGAAGAACACGGCCAGGATGAAGGTCACCAGCGAAATGGCGGTGGTGAGCCGGCCGTAGCTCATGAACGGGATGTCCCGTTTGATGCGGAAAAGCTCCATGTCCGGTCCTTATCCTTTGTTTTCCGGTTTCCACACCTGGCCGATGGCCAGCGTGGTCAGTTTGCGGCGGCGGCCGTACCACAGGTTGACCAGGCCGCGGGAAACCACCACCGCGGAGAACATCGAGGTCAGGATGCCCAGGCAGTGCACCACGGCGAAGCCGCGCACCGGGCCGGAACCGAAGATCAGCAGCGCGAGGCCGGCGATCAGCGTGGTGACGTTGGAGTCCAGAATGGTGTGCCAGGCATGGCTGTAACCGGCCTGGATCGCCGAATGCGGCGGCACGCCATTGCGCAGTTCCTCGCGGATGCGTTCGTTGATCAGCACGTTGGCGTCGATGGCCATGCCCAGCGCCAGCGCGATGGCGGCGATGCCGGGCAGGGTCAGCGTGGCCTGAATCATCGACAGCAGCGCCAGCAGCAGGAAGACGTTGATCGCCAGCGACAGCGCGGAGAACACGCCGAACACGCCGTAGTACAGGATCATGAACGCGGCGATGGCGGCAAAGCCCCACAGCGTGGAGTGGAAGCCTTTCTCGATGTTTTCCTGACCCAGGCTCGGGCCGACGGTGCGTTCTTCGACGATGTTCATCGGCGCGGCCAGCGAGCCGGCGCGCAACAGCAGCGCGGTGTCGTTGGCTTCGGCCGGGTTCATGCTGCCGGAGATCTGCACGCGGCCGCCGCCGATTTCGGAGCGGATCACCGGCGCGGTGACCACTTCGGCGCGGCCTTTTTCCACCAGCACCATCGCCATGCGCTTGCCGATGTTCTCGGCGGTCACTTGGCGGAAGATGGAGGCGCCGGCGGAGTCCAGATTGATGTGGACGGCGGGCGCGCCGTTTTCATCAAAGCCGGCCTGGGCGTCGTTGATATTGTCGCCGGTCAGCTCCACGTCCTTGCGCACCAGGATCTTCTGCACGCCGCGGGAGGAGGCTTCGTCCAGCAACTCGTAGCCGGCCGGCACATTGCCGGCCATCGCGTCGGCCATCTTGCTCGGGTCGTCTTCCACCATGCGCACTTCCAGCGTGGCGGTGCGGCCGATGATGTCCTTGGCGCGGGCGGTGTCCTGGATGCCGGGCAGCTGCACCACGATGCGGTTCGGGCCGTTCTGCTGGATGATGGGCTCGGAGGTGCCCAGCTCGTTGACGCGGTTGTGCAGCGTGGTGATGTTCTGCTTGACCGCGTCGCTCTGGATCTTGGTGATTTCTTCCGGTTTCAGGGTCAGCGTCAGCCGGTAGCTGCTGTCGTCGCTTTTCACGGTGAGCGAGGGCAGGGTGCGATACACCACGTCCTGAGCGGATTTCAGCGTGTCGGCGTCGCGCAGCTGCACTTCCAGCGCATTGCCGTTGCGCTTGATCGCGCCGTAGCGGACTTTCTTGTTCTTCAGCTCGCGGCGCAGGTCGCCGGCGTAGCGTTCCATCGTCTTGTCGGTGGCGGCCTTCATGTCCACTTCCAGCAGGAAGTGCACGCCGCCGCGCAGGTCGAGGCCGAGGAACATCGGATGCGCCTTCAGGCTGCTCAGCCAGGCGGGGGAGGCGGACAGCAGGTTCAGCGCGATGATGTAGTTATCGCCCAGCGCGTGCTGGATGGCGTCGCGCGCCTTCAACTGGGTGTCGGCGTCCTTGAAGCGGACTCGCAGGCTGGTGCCGTCCAGGAACAGGCCGTCGGGAGAGATGTTCTGCGCCTTCAGCGCCTCTTCCACGCGCGTCATCACGGCGGTGTCCACCGGAATGGATTGGCGCGAGCTGGAGACCTGGACCGCGGGAGTCTCGCCGTAGAAATTGGGTAGCGTGTAGATCGCGGAAAGGATCAAGGCCACCGCAATGACGAGGTATTTCCAAAGAGGGTAGCGGTTCATGTTTTAGTTCGGGAAAAGAAAATGAACCGGCCACCGGCAGCGGGCTGCGGTGGCCGTCGGCTGAATCCTTACAGCGACTTCAGCGTGCCTTTTTCCAGCTTGGCGGAAACCGAGCCGCGCTGAACGGTGATTTCGACGCCGTTGGCGATTTCCAGGGTCAGGAACTGTTCGCCGATCTTGGCCACGCGGCCGACAATGCCGCCCTGAGTGGCGACTTCATCGCCCTTCTGGATTTCCGACAGCATCTTTTGATGCTCTTTCATGCGCTTCTGCTGCGGGCGAACCATCAGGAACCAGAACAGCACGAAGATGGCGATCATCGGCAGGAAACCCATCAGATCGAAACCTCCTACTGCGGCGCCGGTGTTGGCGAAGGCGGGGCTGATAAAGGACATCAAACTACTCCCTTAGATATATTTGTTATGGCTGGTCTAAATAAACGGACCATTGTAGCCATGCTGGTCCGCTTTTTCCAATGCTTGCAACGGTCAGGCCTGTGACAGGCCGACCGTGCGGGTGGTTCCTCAGTTGACGCCGCGGGCGCGCTTGGCGGCGAACTCCAGGCGGAAGTCCTCGAAGCGGTCTTCCTCGATGGCGCGGCGCATCTGGCGCATCAACTCCTGGTAATAGTGCAGGTTGTGGATGGTGTTGAGGCGGGCGCCAAGGATTTCGCCGACGCGGTGCAGATGATGCAGATAGGCGCGGCTGAAATTGCGGCAGGCATAGCATTCGCACTCTTCGTCCAGCGGCTTCTTGTCGTCCTTGTAGCGCGCGTTCTTGATCTTGACGTCGCCCCACTGGGTGAAGATCCAGCCGTTGCGCGCATTGCGCGTCGGCATCACGCAGTCGAACATGTCCACGCCGTTCGCCACGCCATGCACCAGGTCCTCCGGCGTGCCCACGCCCATCAGATAATGCGGCTTTTCCGCCGGCAGCATGTCCTTCAGCTCGGTCAGCATCCGGTACATTTCCGGCTTGGGCTCGCCCACCGACAGGCCGCCGATGGCGATGCCGTCGAAGCCGACCTGCATCAGCCCTTCCAGCGATTCCTGGCGCAAATCGGTATAAAGGTTGCCTTGCACGATGCCGAACAGCGCGTTCGGGTTTTTCAGATCGTCGAAGGCGCGGCGCGAGCGTTCGGCCCAACGCAAGCTCATCTGCAGCGACTTCTGCGCGGTGGCGTGGTCCACCTGGCCCGGCGTGCATTCATCCAGCTGCATCACGATGTCGGAGTTGAGCACGGTCTGGATCTGCATCGAGATTTCCGGGCTCAGGAACAGCTTGTCGCCGTTGATCGGGCTTTGGAAGGTGCAGCCTTCCTCGGTCAGCTTGCGCATGTCGGACAGGCTGAACACTTGGAAGCCGCCGGAATCGGTGAGGATGGGCTTGTCCCAGCCGATGAACTCGTGCAAGCCGCCGAACTGCTCGACGATTTCCAGGCCCGGGCGCAGCCACAGGTGGAAAGTGTTGCCCAGAATGATCTGGGCGCCGATGTCGTTCAGCTCGACCGGGCTCATCGCCTTGACCGAGCCGTAAGTGCCCACCGGCTGGAACACCGGCGTCTCCACGGTGCCGTGGTTCAACTCCAGCGTGCCGCGCCGCGCGCCGCCGGAGGTTTTGTGTACGGTAAACTTCAGCATGATTCGGGGATTGCTCTGGTATGTTTGTTTAGCAAAATCAGCCGGCTAGTATACCGTAAGCCGCGCCGGCTGGGGTTTTGTCGCGGTTTTGCTTGTAACGGGGATGAAAAAAATGCTTGCCAAGAGGGATGGGCTTGTTTAGTATTCGCAACTCGACGACAGGCACGTAGCTCAGCTGGTTAGAGCACCACCTTGACATGGTGGGGGTCGTTGGTTCGAGTCCAATCGTGCCTACCAAAATTCAAACGCATGGAGCGTTACAAGTGTACAACTTGCGAACTACCACAACCCGAAATTCTCACGCTAGCTGAGCCTTGCGGGTTGTTCCATGCGAAAAAAGTGCGGCTCAGGCCGCACTTTTTTTTTATCCTTCGCTTTCTAAAAATTTCTCTCTCGCCTTGTTGGAGTTGACATGCCAGACATTCGCTTGCCGGACGGCTCGATCCGTTCGTTCGATAAACCGGTGACGGTTCATGAAGTGGCTGCGTCCATCGGCGCCGGGCTGGCGCGCGCGGCGCTGGCCGGTCGCGTCGACGGCGCCTTGGTGGACACTTCCCACACCATCGCTCGCGATGCCGATCTGGCCATCATCACCGACAAGGACGCGGACGGCCTGTCCATCATCCGCCACTCCACCGCCCACTTGCTGGCGTACGCGGTGAAGGAGCTGTTCCCGGAAGCCCAGGTCACCATCGGGCCGGAAATCGAAAACGGCTTCTACTACGATTTTGCCTATAAGCGCCCGTTCACGCCGGAAGACCTGGCCGCCATCGAAAAGAAAATGGCCGAGCTGGCGAAGAAAGACATCCCGGTGGAGCGTTACGAGCTGCCGCGCGACGAGGCCATCGCCTACTTCAAGAGCATAGGCGAGGCCTATAAGGCCGAGATCATCGAGTCCATCCCGCAGGGCGAAGTGCTGAGCCTGTACCGCGAAGGCGAATTCACCGACCTGTGCCGCGGCCCGCACGTGCCGTCCACCGGCAAGCTCAAGGTGTTCAAGCTGATGAAGGTGGCCGGCGCTTACTGGCGCGGCGACAGCAAGAATGAAATGCTGCAGCGCGTCTACGGCACCGCCTGGGCCAAGAAGGAAGACCTGGACGCCTATCTCTATATGCTGGAAGAGGCGGAAAAGCGCGATCATCGCAAGCTGGGCGTGCAACTGGATCTGTTCCACCTGCAGGACGAGGCGCCGGGCATGGTGTTTTGGCATCCCAAGGGCTGGCAGCTGTGGCAGAGCGTCGAGCAATACATGCGCGACAAGCTGAACCGCGAAGGCTATAAGGAAATCCGCACCCCGATGATGATGGACGCCCATCTGTGGGAGCGTTCCGGTCACGCCGCCAACTATCGCGAAAACATGTTCATCACCGAATCGGAAAAGCGCGACTACGCGGTCAAGCCGATGAACTGCCCGGGCCATGTGCAAGTGTTCAACAGCGGCCTGCGTTCTTATCGCGACCTGCCGCTGCGCTATGCCGAATTCGGTTCCTGCCATCGCAACGAACCGTCCGGCGCGCTGCACGGCATCATGCGCGTGCGCGGCTTCGTGCAGGACGACGGCCACATCTTCTGTACCGAAGACCAGATCAACCAGGAGGCCAAGGACTTCCACCGCCTGGTGATGGAAGTGTACGAGCGCTTCGGTTTCGACAAGGTGGCGATCAAGCTGGCGCTGCGCCCGGAAAAACGCATCGGTGAAGAATCGACCTGGGACAAGGCCGAGGAAGGCATGCGCGAAGCGCTGCGCGCCTGCGGCGTGGAATGGGAAGAACTGCCGGGCGAGGGCGCGTTCTACGGTCCCAAGATCGAGTATCACATCAAGGACGCGCTGGGCCGCTCCTGGCAGTGCGGCACCCTGCAGCTGGACTTCATGCTGCCGGAGCGTCTGGACGCCGAATACGTGGCCGACGACAATAGCCGCAAACGGCCGGTGATGCTGCACCGCGCGGCGTTGGGTTCGCTGGAGCGCTTCCTTGGCATCCTGATCGAAAACCACGCCGGCGCCTTCCCCTTGTGGCTGGCTCCGGTGCAGATGGTGGTGATGAATATCACCGAAGCGCAGGCCGAATACGCGGCCAATGTGGCCGCCAAGCTGCGCGAACAAGGCTTCCGCGTTGATCTCGACTTGAGAAACGAGAAGATCGGCTATAAAATTCGCGAGCACAGCCTGCAAAAGTTGCCGTATCAGATCATCGTCGGCGACAAGGAGAAGGCTGGCGAGTTGGTTGCTGTACGCTCCCGCGGGGAAGACCTGGGGCAGCTTACGCTGGATGCGCTGATTGCGCGCCTCAAGGCTGAGATGCCTGGGGCCTGATTCCGGCGACGGCAGGCATTGAGTTTAGATTAATAGGAGATTTGGCTATAGCTCAGGAACGCGAAGCACGGATCAACGGCGAGATTACCGCCCGTGAAATCCGTCTGGTAGGTAAGGAAGGTGAGCAGATTGGTGTTGTCAGTCTGCGTGAGGCGATGGCTCTTGCCGAAGAGGGCGATGTGGATCTGGTGGAGATTTCCCCGACCGCGCAACCTCCGGTGTGCAAGCTGATGGACTACGGCAAGTACAAGTACGAGCAGTCCAAGAAGCGTCACGAAGCCAAGCAGAAGCAGAAACAGGTTCAGATCAAGGAAATCAAGTTCCGTCCGGGTACCGACGACGGCGACTACAACGTCAAGTTGCGCAACTTGACCCGATTCCTGGCTGACGGCGACAAGGCCAAGGTCACCCTGCGCTTCCGCGGTCGTGAGATGGCCCACCAGAACATCGGTTTGGAGTTGCTTAAGCGTGTCGAAGCCGATTTGTCCGAAATTGCGGTTGTTGAGCAGTTTCCCAAGCTTGAAGGCCGCCAGATGGTAATGATGATTGCGCCGAAGAAGAAATAATCGGTATAATCATCACCTTGACACGGCAGGGTTCGCTCTGCCGTGTTGATTTTGTAGGTCGGCAACGATCTGCCCAAAAGCGTGACGCGATGGTTTTTGAAGCGTTTCCAGCCTGGCTGGCAACCACCTCGCGTCTAATCTAATCAAAATTCAGCAGGAGCAGTCCATGCCGAAAATGAAGACCAAGTCGAGCGCGAAAAAGCGTCTCAAAGTACTGGGTGGTGGTGGTTTCAAGCGTGCACACGCCTTCAAGCGTCACATCCTGACCAAGAAGACCACCAAGAGCAAGCGCCAATTGCGCGGCACCTCCATGGTGGACGCAACCAATGTGGCCTCTGTTCGCGCCATGATGCCCTACGCTTAAGGAGACCTGAAATATGCCACGCGTAAAACGCGGTGTAACCGCACGTGCTCGTCACAAGAAAATCCTCGCACTGGCGAAAGGCTATCGCGGCCGCCGGAAGAACGTCTATCGCATCGCCAAACAGGCGGTGATGAAAGCCGGTCAATACGCCTACCGTGACCGTCGTCAGAAAAAGCGTCAGTTCCGTCAACTGTGGATCGCTCGTATCAACGCAGCCGCTCGCGAGAACGGCCTGCCGTACAGCAAATTCATGAATGGTCTGAAAAAAGCCTCCATCGAAATCGACCGCAAGGTCCTGGCCGACCTGGCCGTGTTCGACAAGCCGGCTTTTGCCCAGATCGTCGAAAAGGCGAAAGCAAGCCTCGCTGCTTAATCGCCCGGACGGATCAAAAGGGAGGCAATCTTGCCTCCCTTTTTTTTGATGCGGCCCGGCCGCAGGCATGATTCACCATCAAGATGGTTGGCCAGACTCGTCCGAGCCCTGGGCGCGTGTGGCCAGCTTTCTTTCGCATACGGTGTGGAACACGATGAACAACGTTGACGCGATTCTCCAATCCGGCCAGGCCGCGCTAGCGGCGGTGACCGATCTCATTGAACTGGAGCAGGTCAAGGCCCGCTATCTGGGCAAGAGCGGCGAGTTGACCGAACTCCTGAAACAGCTGGGCAAGCTGCCCGCCGAAGAGCGCAAGGCCGCCGGCGCCACCATCAATGTGGCCAAGCAGGCGTTCGAAGCCGCGCACAAGCAGCGCTTCGAGCAATTGAACGCCGCCAAGCTGGCAGCGCAACTGGCCGCCGAGGCGCTGGACGTGACCCTGCCGGGCCGCGGCAGCGTGGGCGGCGGATTGCATCCGGTGGCGCTGACGCTGGAACGCATCGCCGGCCTGTTCCGCACCATGGGCTTCGAAGTGGCGGACGGTCCGGAGATCGAAACCGATTTCTACAATTTCCAGGCGCTGAACATTCCGGAAAACCACCCCGCGCGCGCGATGGCCGACACCTTCTACGTGGAAGGCGGCGATGTGCTGCGCACCCATACCAGCCCGATCCAGGCGCGCTTCATGATGGACAATCAGCCGCCTATCAAGATCGTGGCTCCGGGCCGGGTATATCGCGTCGATTCCGACGCCACCCATTCGCCGATGTTCCATCAGATGGAAGGCCTGTGGGTGGAAGAGGGCGTGTCCTTCGCCGATCTCAAGGCGGTGGTCACCGACTTCCTGCGCCGCTTCTTCGAGCGCGACGACCTGCAAGTGCGCTTCCGTCCGTCCTTTTTCCCGTTCACCGAACCGTCGGCGGAAATCGACGTGCTGGGCGAGCGTGGCTGGCTGGAAGTGGGCGGCTGCGGCATGGTGCACCCCAATGTGTTGCGCAATGTCAACATCGACCCGGAGAAGTACACCGGCTTCGCCTTCGGCATCGGCCTCGATCGTTTCGCCATGCTGCGCTACGGCGTCAACGACCTGCGGCTGTTCTTCGAGAACGACCTCAACTTCCTGAGACAGTTCAACTGATCGCGTACGGAGCCGAATACTATGCAATTTTCCGAACAATGGCTGAGAAGCTGGGTTAATCCGTCGCTGAGCACCGACGAGCTGTCCTACCTGCTGACCATGGCGGGCCTGGAAGTGGAAGAAGTCAACGCCGCCGCGCCGGCCTTCAGCGGCGTGGTGGTGGCCGAAGTCAAGGAAGTGGCCAAGCACGAAAACGCCGACCGCCTGCGCGTGACCAAGGTGGACGTGGGCAGCGGCGAGCTGGTGCAGATCGTCTGCGGCGCGCCCAATGTCGCCGTCGGCCTGAAAGTGCCGTGCGCCTTGCCCTGCGCGGTGCTGCCCGGCGATTTCAAGATCAAGCCGACCAAGATGCGTGGCGTCGAATCCAACGGCATGCTGTGTTCCGGCAAGGAACTGGGCGTGCCGGACGACGCCGACGGCCTGCTGCTGCTGCCGGCCGATGCGCCGGTAGGGCAGAGCATCCGCGACTACCTGGGCCTGGACGATCAGCTGTTCACGCTGAAGATCACTCCCAACCGCGCCGATTGCCTGTCCATTCGCGGCATCGCGCGCGAAGTGGCGGCCTTGACCGGCGCCGAGCTCGCGCCGGTGGCCATTCCCGCCGTCGCGCCGCAGATCGACGACGCGCTGGCGGTGGCGATAGCGGCCACGCCGGCCTGCGGCCGCTACCTCGGCCGCGTGGTCAAAGGCGTCAATGCCGCCGCCGCCACGCCGGAATGGATGCGCCGCCGCCTGGAACGAGCCGGCCTGCGTTCGATTTCCGCCGTGGTCGACATCACCAATTACGTATTGTTGGAACAAGGTCAGCCCATGCACGCCTTCGACCTGGCCAAGCTGGACGGCGGTATCGCCGTGCGCATGGCCAAGGACGGCGAAGAGCTGCTGTGCCTGAACGAAAAAACCGTCAAGCTCAACGCCGGCCATATGGTGATCGCCGATCAGACCAAGGCGTTGGCGCTGGCCGGCATCATGGGCGGCGAACATAGCGGCGTGACCGTCGCCAGTAGCGATATCTTCCTGGAAAGCGCGTTCTTCGCGCCGGAAGCGATTGCCGGCAAGGCGCGCGAATTCGGCTTCGGCTCGGATTCCTCCTTCCGCTACGAGCGCGGCGTGGACTTCCAGCTACAGCGCGAAGCGATGGAGCGCGCAACCGGTCTGGTGCTGGAGATCTGCGGCGGTCAGCCCGGTCCTATCGTCGAGGAAACGGCGGAACTGCCGCGGCGCGGCGAAGTCAAGCTGCGCGTGTCGCGTTGCGCCAAGCTGCTGGGCGTGACGCTGAGCAGCGAACAGATCGGCGACATCCTGAGCCGTCTGGGTCTGACGCACAGCCTGGACGGCGATGTCTTCACCGTGGCGGCGCCGTCCTTCCGCTTCGATATCGCGATCGAGGAGGACTTGATCGAGGAAGTGGCACGAGTTTATGGTTACGACGCGATTCCGTCCGACGCGCCGCGTTCCGGCATGCGCATGTTGGCGCAGCGCGAAGAACTGCGTCCGCGCGATCAGATCCGCCACCTGCTGGCTGCCCGCGATTATCAGGAAATCGTCAGCTATGCTTTCGTGGACGAGGCCTGGGAACGCGATTTCGCCGCCAATGAGCAGCCGGTGCGCCTGATCAATCCGATCGCCTCGCAGATGAGCGTGATGCGCTCCACGCTGATCGGCGGCCTGGTCGACGTGCTGGTGGGCAATATCAACCGCAAGCAGCCGCGCGTGCGGGTGTTCGAAGTGGCGCGCGTGTTCAAGAAATCCGCCGACTGGTTCGATCAGCCGGAAAAAGTGGCCGGCCTGGCCTGGGGGCCGCGCCTGCCGGAGCAATGGGGCGTCAAGGCCGAGCGCGTCGATTTCTTCGATGCCAAGGCCGATGTCGAGGCGCTGCTGCATCCGCAGCAGGCCAGCTTCCTCAAGGCCGAACATCCGGCCTTCCATCCGGGGCGTTGCGCCGAAGTGCTGGTGAACGGCCTGGTGGTCGGCGTGATCGGCGAACTGCATCCCAAGTGGGCGCAGCAATACGATCTGCCCAGCGCGCCGGTGTTGTTCGAGCTGGACCTGGCCGTGGTGGAAGCGCGGCAGCCCATCAAGGCGCAGCCGGTCAGCAAGTTCCAGGCGGTGCGCCGCGATCTGGCGCTGGTGGTGGACGAGGCGGTGGAAACCGCCCAGTTACTGGCCTGCTTCGCCAAGCACAGCGTCGCCATCGTCAGCGAAGTGGCCTTGTTCGACGTTTATCGCGGCAAAGGCGTGGCGGAAGGCAAGAAGAGTCTGGCCTTCCGCGTGCTGTTGCAGGACAATAGCCGCACTCTGACCGACGAAGACGTGGAGCCGGCGCTAAGCGCCTTGCTTGACGGCGCCGCCGCCGAGTTGGGCGCTCAGCTGCGCTGAGTTTGAGCATGGAGCCCGGCGCTTGCGGCGGGCTCTGCAATGATTAGAATATTGATGTGTGAGAGGGTGACATGACTTTGACCAAGGCTGAGTTGGCCGACATGCTGTTTGACCAAGTGGGTCTGAACAAGCGGGAAGCCAAGGACATGGTTGAATCGTTTTTTGAGGAAATCCGTCTGGCGCTGGAATCCGGCGATTCCGTCAAGCTGTCCGGTTTCGGCAATTTCCAATTGCGCGACAAGCCGCAGCGCCCGGGCCGCAATCCCAAGACCGGGGAAGAGATTCCCATCACCGCGCGCCGTGTGGTAACGTTCCATGCTAGTCAGAAACTCAAGGGAATGGTCGAGCAATTCCATGCCAACAAGCAAGGCTGATCTGCCGTCGATACCGTCCAAGCGTTATTTCACCATCAGCGAAGTCAGCGAGCTCACCGGCGTCAAGCCGCATGTGCTGCGCTATTGGGAGCAGGAATTCTCCCAGCTGCGCCAGGTGAAGCGCCGTGGCAACCGCCGCTACTACCAGCACCATGAGGTTTTATTGGTCAGGCGTATTCGCGGGCTGTTATATGACGATGGTTTTACCATCCACGGCGCACGCCAGCGCCTGGGCGCGGACGGCGAGGAAGTGCGTCCGGTAACGGCCCAGGAGGTTAGGACCGAGCTGGAGGCAATTTTGGAATGGCTTGATTCAGGGCTTGGCAAAAATTAAAAAGCAGTTTAGAATACGTTTCTCTCGAGTCGGGGCGTAGCGCAGCCTGGTAGCGCACCTGCATGGGGTGCAGGGGGTCGGAAGTTCGAATCTTCTCGCCCCGACCACAGAATTCCAATAGAATCAAATATTTAAAGCTCTGCATTTGCAGGGCTTTTTTTATTTTCATCGGTCTTGCGGGACTTTTGCGGGGATTCCCCTTCAAATCGCCCCGCCTCCTTAAGTCCGTCCTCGCTTTCTTTTGGCCCGTTCATCCGCTTGTCTATCCGCAGCCGCGAACCATTTTCCTTGTCGCTTGCCGTAATCTAGCCGCGTGCGCGTCGCGCGCGGCGTAAGTTCGACAGAGAGGATGCCATGCTGCATGTTGTTGCCGTGATCACCGCCCAGCCGGGCCAGCGCGCCGCGGTATTGCGCGAGTTGAATGCCATCGTGCCTGAGGTGCGCCAGGAGGAGGGCTGCATCGAATACGGCCCGGCCCTGGATCATGAGGATTCGCCGCAGCCTTTCGGCGCGGACAGCCTGGTGGTGCTTGAAAAGTGGGAAAGCAAGGCGGCGCTGGACCAACATCTAGCCGCGCCGCCGCTGCGCGCCTTCATCGCCGCGACCGAGGGCATGGTGGCCAGCCTGGCCGTGCATGTGCTGAATCCGGCCTAGCCGGCGCTCGGCGCCTCAATCGGCAAGTTCTGCAATTCGCTGTTGAAAAAGCTGCGCTCGCCGCGGCGCAAGGAGGGCAGTTGCGCCTGCAGACGAGCGAGCGCGTCGGCGGCCTCCGGGCCGGCGCCTTGTTCGTGCAGCAGGAACCAGGCGGCCTCCAGCAATAGATTGGCCTGCTGCAAGGGTGTGAAGGCGGTATTGCCGGCCGCCTGCTCCTCCAGCGCCAAGGTCGCCGCCGAGGACCAGCGGCTGAAGCCCTTGGCTGGCGATAGCGAGGCGTGCAAGGGGCGCAAGGCCAGCACCACTTCGGGCAGCGCCAGCGGCTGTTGGGCGCGGAAGCTTGCCAGGCTGCGCGAGCGTTGCGGCGAGCAGTTGCCGCGCGCGATGCGCAGCATGAAGATAAGATTCCAGGCCGAGCCGCTGCCATAGCCGAAGCGGTCGCAAATCCACTCCGACAGGCCCAGCCAGCGCATTGCCTGCAGTTGCACCGCGTTTATCGCCTGCTCTCGTTCCGGGTCTATCAGCCGCTGTTGCCAGAACAGCCACATGCACCAGCCGATATTGGCGGCGACGTGTTGGGCGGCGTCGATGGAGTCCGCCTCGTAGGCCGCTTCCAGCGCGCCGTTCAACGCCCGCAGCGCGGCTGCGGCCTCGCCCTGACGGTAGGCCGGTTCGGCTTTGCCGGTAGCGGCATGCTTGTGCAGCAGCGCCAGCAGGTTCAGACATTCGAAACGCACGCGCGGGTTGTAACGGAACACCGGCTGCAATTCCGGCGCGGTCTGCAAATGCTCCAGCGCGGCGCGCGCGGCGCCGGTATCGCCCTGGGTATAGCGTTCCCAGGCCTTGACGATGCAGGCCATCGCGGCGAAGGTGGGCTGGGCGCTGTGAACGCTGCCGGCATCCAGGATGCGGTCCAGCCGTTTCAGCGCGCTGCGGCTGCCTTCCAGCTGCGCGCTGCGGCGCCAGGCGAGGCTTTCCTTCATCAGGGCCAACGCCTGCTGGAAATCGTCGCCGGCGCAGAGCCGTGCCGCATGGAAGGACTCCGCCACCTGGCGGCTGGGGCGGCGGCCGAAGCCATCATGCTCATCGCGGATCGCCTGCGCCATCTGCTGCCAGAAACCCATGTCCCGCATCAGATGAGACCAGCCGCCGGGCTGATCGGCACCGGTGGCCGACGGCCGGCGCAGGCCAAGGAAGTGTTCCAGCCAGTCGCGCTCCACCTCCGCGCCCTCGGCCAGCAGGCGCAGCCGTCGCGCGCCGTCGGCGCTCAGCCAGAACGGGCCGCGGCTGCGTCCGTTCCGCGCCAGCGTGGCGATGGGCTGCTCGCGCGCGGCGCCCCAGCCCACTTCCACGCCCCAGCGCGCGAAATCGGCGAAGGCGCGTGAAACCAGCATGCGGATATTGTCCTGGCCGGGGAAGCCGAGCCGCAGCGCCGCCGCCGGCAGCGTGCCGTCGCCATGGTGGTGGGCGTGCCAGAGCCGGGCCAGCAGCCACACGGACTGCGCGCGGGCCGGCTGGCCGTTCACGCGGCAGGGCGAGGACAGTTCGACGTCGATGTGGGCCGGGGCTTCGCTCATGGCGGCTGACCTTACCATAGTGTGTCGATGGTGCCCGGATAGAGCGCGATCTCGCAGCGCTCGAAGCGGGCCGCCAGCCGCTTGGCCTCGGCGCTGAAAAAGCAGGCCATGACTGCCTTGTCGAACCGGCTGCTGGCAAGCGGCGCCTCCGGCGTGCCTCCCAGTAGCACCGCGCCAGGCAGTTCCCGCCAGCCGCAGGCCTGGTAGAAACGGCGCAAGGGCCGGTCGCAAGTGAAGATGCCCAGGTCGGCGCCATTGGCCTGCATGGTTTCGCGCGCGCTGGCGGCCAGCAGACGGCCCAGGCCGCGGCTGCGGTCCTCGGGCTGGGTCACCATGCAGCTGATGCCGCTGGCGCGGAATTCCGCGTCGGCATGGCGCAGGGATTTGCTGAGGATGTCCAGCGCGGACAGCACCCGGCCGTTTTCCACCAGCAAAAGTGACAATGGCGATAGCGCCGGATCATGGATGGCTTGCAGGCCGGGCGTAGCGTCGCCGGGCCAGGCCAGCTGTTGCAGCGCCAGCACCTGGCCGCGCAGTTCGGCGGGCACTTCCGCTTCGGGGAAGATCAGAATCTCCATCGGCTGGCTCTCCTCGCAAGGGACGGGTATGGTCAACGCTATATGATAACAGCCGCCAACGCTGCGGGAGAGGGACAGACATGGCGGACATGATGACTGAGCCGCAAGCGGGCTGGGACGCAGAGAGCCGCGCGACGTGGGAGGTGGCGCGGCGTTATCACGAGTGTTGGCGCGCGCGCGACGCGGAGGCTGCGCTGGCCTTGTTTCATCCGGAAATCGAATACTGCGACTTCTATCGCAATCTGACGCTGGCTCACGCCGACTTGCCGGCCTACCTGGCCGAAAGCATGCCGCATGGCGGCAAGGAGAGCTTGCGCCACACCGATCGCATCCGCGTGGACGGCGACACCGCCTTCATTCAATACCGCTATGTGATCCGCCTGGCCTCCAGCGGCAAGCTGGTCGGCTTTCAAGGCGGCGAGGCGATCCAAGTGCGCGACGGGCTTATCGTCGCCGTGCACGAATACTGCACGCCGGTGCGTTTGAGCGGGGAACGGGCCGGTGATCGAATTGGCTTGAACCCGCAGCGGCTGGCGCGGCTATTGGCGGATTTGCAGGCTTATTTCGCCGAACAGCGGCCCTATCTGGATTGCGAGCTGAGCCTGGGCCAGGTGGCGCAGGCCACCGGCTACACTCGCAACCAGATCTCCCACGCGCTGAACCAGGCGCTGGGCCTGAGTTTCTATGCCTGGCTCAATCAGCAGCGCATCCGGCACCTGCTGGCGCTGCCGCGACAGCCGTCCGGCCCGCTGCAAATGGCCTTCGCCGTCGGCTTCAAGTCCGCCTCCACTTTCTACAAGGCCTTTCGTCTGGAAACCGGCACCACGCCGCAGCGCTACTTCTCCGCCGATTCCTAGCGGTCCCGCGCGCATGACGCGGCGCGCGCGCCGGCTTAGTCTGCTTGGGTTCGCCCCCTGAGCGGGGCGTTGCCAAGGAGAGCGCATGAGCGCCTTGTCTCAAGCCTGTTTGTGGCTGGACGCTGCACCGCCGGCGGCGCCGGCCAGGCCGCCGCTGCGGCAGTCGTCCAGCTGCGACGTGGCCATCATCGGCGGCGGCTACACCGGCCTGTGGACCGCCTATTACCTGAAGCGCGCGGCGCCGGAGCTGGACGTGGCGCTATTGGAGGCGCAGCGCTGCGGCGACGGCGCTTCCGGCCGCAACGGCGGCTGGCTGCTCGGCGGCCTGGCCCAGCAGGAGCGCCACTTGCTGAGCCTGCAAGGCGCGGCGCGCGAGCAGGCCAGGCGGAGCCTGTTCGGCATCGTCGACGAGGTGGCGGCGGTGCTGGCGCGAGAGCGCATCGACTGCGACTTCGCTCATGGCGGCGTGCTGTACGCGGCGGCGCGCTATCCGGAGCAGGCGGCGATGGGGCGCGACTGGTTGCGGCAATTGCGGCGGGCCGGCCATGGCGAAGCCGATTTCCGCTGGCTGGACGCGGCGAAGATGGCGGCGCAACTGGGTGTCAGCGGCGTCGGCGGCGGGATTTATTCGCCGCATTGCGCGGTGATAGACCCGGCGAAGCTGGCGTGGGGTCTGGCGCGGGCAGTGGCGGCGCTGGGCGTGCGCATCCACGAGGATAGCCCGGTCCGGCGCTGGTCGGCGGGCAAGCTCTACCTGGCCGATTGCGAGCTGAGCGCGCGGGTGGTGGTGCCGGCGCTGGAAGGCGCCGCCAGCCAGTTCTCGGCGCTGAGCCGCTGCCTGCTGCCGGTGCAAAGTTTGTTGCTGGCCACCGAGCCGCTGTCGGCGGCTCAATGGGATGAGATCGGTCTGGCGCGGCGGCAAGCGTTTGGCGATCTCAGCCGCATGGTGACTTACGGCCAGCGCAGCGCCGATGGCCGGCTGGTGTTCGGCGCGCGCGGCGGTTATCGCCTGGGCGGACGGGTGCAGTGGGATTTCGACCCCGACGCCGAAGCGTTCCGCTGGCGCGAGCGCCTGTTGCGCCGGCTGTTCCCGGCGCTGGGCGCGACGGCGGTGCAATACCGCTGGGGCGGCACCCTGGGCGTGGCGCGCGCGTTTACCCCCTATGTCCTGTACGACCGGCGCGCCGGCCTCGCCATGGCCGGCGGCTATGGCGGCGAAGGCGTGGGCGCGGCCAATCTGATGGGGCGCACGCTGGCGCAGTTGATCCTGGAGCGGCCGGACCCGTTGACCGCCATGCCCTGGGTATCGACCGAAGGCGGGCTGGAGCGGGTGCGGCGCTGGGCGCCGGAACCGATTCCCTGGCTGGGTTACCACCTGGTGCGCAGCGGCTACGCCCTGGAAGAGCGCTTGTGCGCCAGCGTCGGCGCGCCGGCCTGGAGCAAGCGCGGCGCGGCGCGGCTGGCGTCGGCGCTGGAAGCCCTGCTGGCCTAGCGGCTAACAAAAGTCAGTTTCACGGCTGAGCAAGGCGCGCCGACGCAACGCAGCATCAGGCGTTTTGTTAGCCGCTCTTAAAGGAGGGGAAGCGATGCGGAGAGCCATGATGATGAGCACGTGTCTGGCGATATGGGCGCTGGCCGCGCAGGCGGCGGAACAGAATGTGCTCAATGTCTACAACTGGAGCCATTACATAGGCCAGCGCACCTTGCAGCGCTTCGAGCGCGAAACTGGAATCAAGGTCCGCTACGATGTTTACGACAGCAATGAAATCCTGCAGGGCAAGTTGTTGACCGGCCGCAGCGGCTACGATGTGGTGGGACCGTCGATGAGCTTTCTGGGCAATCAGCTGGCGGCTGGCGCTTTTCAGCCGCTGGATAAATCCAAGCTGCCCAATTATCGCCAGCTGGATCCGGCGCTGCTGCGACGGCTGGCCGCCGCCGATCCCGGCAACCGCCACGCGGTGCCCTATCTATGGGGCACCTCCTCGGTGGCCATAGACGAAGACCGGGTGCGGCGGGCGCTGGGTGGTCAGCCGCTGCCGGCCGACGCGCTGGCGCTGCTGTTCGATCCCGCCTATGCGGCCAAGCTCAGCGGCTGCGGCATCGCCATGATGATCTCGCCCAGCCAGGTGGTGGTGCAGGCGCTGATCTATCTGGGCAAGGACCCGGCCTTGAACCGGCCGGAAGACTTGCCCGCCGTCGCCGGCCTGCTGCGCGCGGCGCGGCCGCATGTGCGGGTGTTCACTTCCGCGCCCATCAACGATTTGGTTAACGGCGAGGTCTGCGTGGCGATGATTTATTCCGGCGACGCCTACATCGCCGCGCGTCGCGCGAGCGAGGCCAAGAGCCGGCGCAAGATCCGCTACCTGCTGTCGTCCAAGGGGGCGGAGCTGTGGATGGACACCTTCGCCATCCCCAAGGACGCGCCGCATCCGGACAATGCGCATCGCTTCATCGATTTCATGATGAGGCCGGAAGTGATGGCGGAGATCAGCAACGAGCTGTTCTACCCCAATGCCTTGCCGGCGACGCGGCCGCTGCTGGAGCGCGCGCTGACGGCGGACCGCAACCTCTATCCGGACGCGGCGACGATGGCCAGGCTGCGCAGCCAGGGGCGGGTGCCGCCGGCGCTGCAACGTGAACGGGTGCGACTGTTCAATCAGTTCAAGAACAATAGTTATCGCTGAAGGCGTCCGGGCGCCGGGCCAGCAACTGGGAGGGTGTGCAGCCGAAGTCCTGGCGGAAGGCGGCGATGAAGGCGCTGGGGCTGTCGTAGCCGCAGCGCCAGGCCGCGACGCCGACCGGCTGTCCGGCGGACAGCAATTCCAGCGAGCTCAGCAGCCTTAGTCGCCGGCGCCAGGCCTGGAAACTGAGGCCGGTTTCCTGCGGGAACAGGCGGCTGAGATTGCGGCCGCTGAGGCCGGCCCATTGCGCCCAGGCGTCGCGCGAGCGCGCATCGTCTGGCGCTTGCGTCAGCGCGGCGGCGATGCGGCGCAGGCGCGGGTCGCTGGGCTGCGGCAGCGTCAGCCGCAGCGGCGGCGATTCCGCCACTTCCTCCAGCAAGATTTCCAGCAGCCTGTGCTCGCGGTCGCTTGGCGGCGCGGCGAAATCCAACGCGCGCCGCATGATGGCTGGCGCCAGCGCGTCGCAGGTCATGGCCAGCGCATCGGCCGGCAGCCGGGAGCAGGCCGCGGCGGAGAAGTGCAGGCTGAGGCCGTCGATAGGGCCGTGGCGCTGTGAGGCGTGGCGCAAGCCGGGCGGAATCCAGGCCAGGTGGCCCGGCGGCAGCCAGAGGCGGCCGTTGGCGGTGGCTATGCTCAACACGCCTTGGCGCAGCAGGCTGAGCTGGCCGCTGTCATGGCAGTGCCAGGCTTCGGGATCGGCATCGTCGTGGCGGATGCGGGCGGCGGAGAGCAACATGCTTTGGCCTATTTGAGATATTGATTGACATTATAGCGATAACGGGTCATGGCGGGACGCGGCGATACTGGCGGCACGCGGCGGCTGTTCCGGCGGCCGCGTTCTATCCATTGATACAGGAGTGACTATGTCGAACACCGCAATCGCCTTGGTGCGCGAATTATTCGAATGCGCATTGCTGCGCCCGGAGCTGGACGAAGCCAGGCTGGCGCAATTGGTGCATCCCGAATACCGTCAGCAGGCGGACGGGCGTAGCCTGGATTACGCTGATTTCGTCAAGCACCTGCGCCATCTGAAACAGGCGTGCGGCCGGGTGGGTCTTGAAATCCTGAGTTGGGCGGAGCAGGGCGAATGCGTGTTCACCCGCCATCTCGTCGCCGCCGACAAGCGGGATGGCAGCCAGGTGCGCATGCTGGTGATCGCCGAGTTCCGTGTGCGCGACGGCCGGGTGGTCGCCTGCGATGAACTGACGCATATGCTGGCCGGGACGGGGGAGGACAGGGATCTGGGCTCTCGGCACTGATGCGAGTTTGGCCGGCGTTCAAAGCCTGCTGCGCTTGGGCGGTTAGGGCGGGCAATAGTGGAGGTGCATGGGCGCGGGCAAAAAAAATGGACCCGGCGGGTCCATTTCCAGATGCGCGATTGAATCAGGCTTCGGGCACGTTCAGCGAATTGATGCTGAAGCCGGCGTCGACATAGGTGATTTCGCCGGTGATGCCGGAAGACAGATTGGACAGCAGGAAGGCGGCGGTATTGCCCACTTCCTCGGTGGTGACGTTGCGGCGCAGACAGGACTGGCCGGCGGCCATGGCCAGCAGCTTGGAGAAGCCGGAAATGCCGGCGGCGGCCAGGGTCTTGATCGGGCCGGCGGAAATGCCGTTGACGCGGATGCCGTCCTTGCCGAGGCTGGCGGCCATGAAGCGCACCGAGGCTTCCAGGCTGGCCTTGGCCAGGCCCATCACATTGTAGTTCGGGATCGCGCGCACCGCGCCCAGGTAGGACAGGGTCAGCAGCGCGGCGTTGCGGCCTTGCATCATCGGGCGCGCGGCCTTGGCCAGCGCCGGGAAGCTGTAGGCGGAAACTTCATGAGCGGTCTGGAATGCTTCGCGGCTCAGCGCGTCCAGGAAATCGCCTTCCAGCGATTCGCGCGGGGCGAAGGCGATGGCGTGCACCAGGCCGTCCAGGCCGTCCCATTCCTTGCCCAGATCGGCAAACAGTTTGTTGATTTCTTCGTCGCTTTGCACATCGCAGCGGAAAACCAGCTTGGAACCGAAGTCGGCGGCCATTTCACGCACGCGGTCTTCCAGCTTGTCCACCACATAGGTGAATGCCAGTTCCGCGCCCTCGCGATGACAGGCCTGGGCAATGCCGTAGGCGATGGAGCGGTTGGAGATCATGCCGGTGATCAGAATCTTTTTGCCTTGCAGAAAGCCCATTTGGCGTCCTTCTCGGGATAAACAGCTGCGCATTATACCGAAGCCTTGGGTTTTCAGCAGCGGCATTGTCGGGCGCGGGCATGCTATATAAGGAAATGGCGAAGCGCGCGGCGGGCGCTCGGCGCCGGATTTCCGGTTGCCCCGGTCCTCCGTGCTTGTTACCATCACACATCAATTGAGCAGTTGCGCCAAATATATATAGCGAGGAAACCATGAGCGATCTTATTCACCACGTAAGCGATGACAGTTTCGATAACGATGTGCTGAAAGCCGACCTGCCGGTGCTGGTCGACTACTGGGCCGAGTGGTGTGGTCCGTGCAAGATGATCGCTCCCATCCTGGACGAAGTGGCCAAGGAATACGAAGGCCGTCTGAAAGTGGTCAAGCTGAACATCGACCAGAACGAGCTGACGCCGCCGAAATTCGGCATCCGCGGCATCCCGACGCTGATGATTTTCAAGGATGGCCAAGTGGCCGCCACCAAGGTGGGGGCGCTGGCCAAGAGCCAGTTGACCGCCTTCGTTGACAGCCAACTGTAAAGCGTCTATTCTCCAGCAAAATCTCAAAACGGGTAGCGATTGACGCGTTGCCCGTTCCATTTTTTACGCCACCCTCCGAATTCAGCGTTCCGCTAAATCGTTACCGAGTCGACCTACGGCTGCTATGCACTTATCTGATCTAAAACATCTTCATGTTTCCGAACTCGTTGAAATGGCCATTTCCAACGAGATCGACGGGGCCAACCGACTGCGCAAGCAGGACTTGATCTTCGCGTTGTTGAAAAACCAGGCCAAAAAAGGCGAAAGCATTTTTGGCGAAGGTACCCTGGAAGTGCTGCCGGATGGTTTCGGTTTCCTGCGCAGCCCGGACACCTCCTACCTGGCCGGCCCGGATGACATCTACGTCAGCCCGTCGCAGATTCGTCGCTTCAACCTGCATACCGGCGATTCGATCGAAGGCGAGATCCGCACCCCGAAGGATGGCGAACGCTATTTCGCGCTGGTCAAAGTGGACAAGGTCAACGGCGAGGCGCCGGAGAACTCCAAGCACAAGATTCTGTTCGAGAACCTGACGCCGCTGTTCCCCACCGAGCAGTTCAAGCTGGAACGCGAGATTCGCGCCGAGGAAAACATCACCGGCCGCATCATCGACCTGATCTCGCCGATCGGCAAGGGTCAGCGCGGCCTGCTGGTGGCACCGCCCAAGTCCGGCAAGACCGTGATGCTGCAGCACATCGCTCACGCCATCACCGCCAATCACCCGGAAGCGGTGCTGATCGTGCTGCTGATCGACGAACGCCCGGAAGAAGTGACCGAGATGCAACGCTCGGTCAAGGGCGAAGTGGTGTCCTCCACCTTCGACGAGCCGGCCACCCGCCACGTGCAAGTAGCCGAGATGGTGATCGAGAAGGCCAAGCGCCTGGTGGAACACAAGAAGGACGTGGTGATCCTGCTGGATTCCATCACCCGTCTGGCGCGCGCCTACAACACCGTGGTGCCGGCCTCCGGCAAGGTGCTGACCGGTGGCGTGGACGCCAACGCGCTGCAGCGCCCGAAGCGCTTCTTCGGCGCTGCGCGCAATGTGGAAGAGGGCGGCAGCCTGACCATCATCGCCACCGCGCTGATCGATACCGGCAGCCGCATGGACGATGTGATCTACGAGGAATTCAAGGGCACCGGCAACAGCGAAATCCATCTGGAACGCCGCATGGCCGAGAAGCGCATCTTCCCGGCGCTGAACATCAACCGTTCCGGCACCCGCCGCGAAGAGTTGCTGATTCCGCAGGACCAGCTGCAACGCATCTGGGTGCTGCGCAAGCTGCTCTACCCGATGGATGATCTGGAGGCGATGGAATTCCTGCAGGACAAGATCAAGGCCACCAAGTCGAACCAGCAATTCTTCGACTCGATGCGCCGCTGAGCGGAAATGCTCACAAGGATGCCAGGCTACCAGCCTGGCATTTTTTTTGTCCATCTCGCAGCAAGTGGGAGTTTTTTGTTAAAAGCCGTGGCGGCGGTGCCTGCGCGGCCGCGCTTTGGCCTAAGATGGAGCAATGGCGCCGCTGCTCATAATCATTGGACGGCGCGGACGGGCAGGGGACAACAATATGTGGTCGATGGAGGCGGGAGAGGCTGCCGACTGGATTAGCGGTCGGCTGTCCGGCTATGACTTTACCGGCAGGGTGGGCGATTTGAGTTACCGTCCGGCCGATGACGGGTTGCGGCCAGCGGCGGTGCTGGTGCCGCTGGTGTGGCGGCTGGAGGGGCCAACTGTATTGCTGACCCGGCGCGCGGAAAACCTGCCGGCGCATGGCGGCCAGGTCAGTTTTCCCGGCGGCAAGCTGGAGCGGGAGGATGGCTCGGCCGAGCGCGCCGCGCTGCGCGAAACCTGGGAGGAAACCGGGCTGGAGGCCGGCCGCGTCCGCCTGCTGGGGAGGCTGCCCGATTATGTGACGATCACCGGCTTCGTGGTCACGCCGGTGGTGGGCATGGTGCTGCCGCCGTTCGAACTGCATCCGGAGCCGGGGGAAGTGGCCGAGGTGTTCGAGGCGCCGCTGCCGTTGCTGATGGATACCGGCGCCTACCAGCGCCACAGCCATCGCGGTGACGATGGCCAATTGCGTGCCTATATGTCGCTGGATTGGCAGCGCCACCGAATCTGGGGCGCCACCGCGGCGATGTTGTGGCTGCTGGCCGACGCGTTGGGCGTGGCCGGGCAGGACGCGCCGCCGTTCAGATCATGTCCAGATCGTTGAACAGGATGTTGCGGCCGGCGACCTTGGCCTCGTAAAGCAGGCGGTCGGCGCGCGCCAGCATCAATTCCGGCGTGTCGTGCGGGCGCCAGTCGGTCAGCCCGCCGCTGAAGGTCACGCTCTGGTCCACCAGCGGGAAGCGGGTCTGGCTCAGCACCACCTGCACCCGTTCCATCACCTTCTGCGCATCGCGCAAGCGGGTGCAGGGGAAAATCACCAGGAATTCCTCGCCGCCGACCCGCGCGCAGATGTCGGTGTTGCGCGTGGTGTCGGTCAGCGCATTGGCCACCGCCACCAGCACATTGTCGCCGGCCTGGTGACCATGGCGGTCGTTGAATTGTTTGAAGTGGTCGATATCGAACACCGCGATGGTCATGGACTGGCCATAGCGTTCGCAGCGGCTGATCTCGTCTTTCAGCATCATGTCGGCGTAGCGCCGGTTGTACAAATGGGTCAGCGGATCGGTGGCGGCCATTTCGCTCAACTGCTGATTGCTTTCCTGCAATTGCTGTTCCAACTGCTTGCGCGAGGAAATGTCGTAGAGCGCCACCAGGGTGGACGGCGGCGAGCGCTCACCCAGCGGGCGCAGCGAGACAATCACCCAGAGCCGGCTCTGATCTTCCAGCTCCAGCTCGATCTCCTGGCTTTCTATCTCCCTGCCGGCTTCCAGCCACTGCTCCAGAGGCTGCAGCCGGAACGGCAGATTGAGGATGTCGGAATCCTCCTTGGTGTCGGGCGCGCGTGGCGGCAGTTGCAGCATTGCGCGCGCCAGCGCGTTGCCGCGCTGTATGCGCCGGGTTCTGGGGTTGACCAGCAGCAGAGCCAGCGGCGCGGTGTCCAGGATCAGCTTGGCCTCTTCCTCGCTCTGGCGGATCAGGTCGGTACTGCGGCTCAGCAGTGCATGCTGACGCAGATTGGACAGGTAGTTGCGCAGCGCCAGCAGCGTCATGCCGGCGATGAACAGCCAACCCAGCAGCGCCAGCACGGCTTTTTCCTGCACGGTGCGGGTGAAGTCCTTGCGGGCGATGCCTACCGCGACCTGGAAGGGGTAGCGGCCGGTCTGGCTCTGACTGTAGAGCCGGGTGGCGCCGTCGACATTGGACGGGGCGCTGAATTGTGCCTGAGCGCCATCGCGGCTGAACAGCTTGCTGGGTTGCAGCGGGCGGAGCTGCTGCTCCAGCCCCTTGGGCGGCTTGGGCCAGCGCGCCACCATCAACTGGCGCTGGTCCAACACCAGAATTTCGCCGTGCTCGCCGACGGTGACGCGCGAAACCTCGTCCTGGAAGAAATTGCTGGCGATGACGCCGGTGGCCATGCCGATGACGTTGCCTTCGTCGTCGCGCAGCTTGCTGGCCAGCGCGATGCCGTGCTGCTCGGGATTGTGCTGGGCCGCGGTGTAGTTGTTTTCCGGGTTTTCATTGCGGTGCAGCCAGCGGCAGAACTCATTGTGCGGCTGGCGTACCTGATTGGCCTGGCGGCTGGTGAAGATGGCCTGGCAGGCGCTGTCTATGATTTCTATCTGGCTCAGATAGGGCGCCAGCTGCAGTTGCAGCTGCAGCTGCTGGAACAGCTTCTGCTGTTCGCTCTCGCTGCTTTTTCCGGTGTGCAGCAGCGTCTGCACTTGCGGCAGCTGGCCGCTGCTTTGCAGGATCAGGCCGGCTTCGCTGATGCCGGCGGCCAGGCGTTCCGCCAGCAGCTGGCTGAGGCCGCTGGCCTGCCGCAGCGCGTTCTCCTCCTCCTGGCGGTAGGTGTTGAGCAATTCCAGGCCCACCATGGCCAGCGTGCCGAACAAAAAGAGGATGGAACCCCAGATCGCGTAGCGGGCCGGGCGTTTGTTCCGTTTGCGGAGGTGGAAGTCCATGACGCTCGTGGTTGGGAGTTATGAACCCGTTATAGCGCTAGGCAAGCGGGGGCGACAGGGCGGCCCCGCCCGCGGTTCAGGTGAAGCGCATCGACAGATCGACGGCGCGGACGTCCTTGGTCAACTTGCCCACCGAAATGCGGTCGACGCCGGTTTCCGCGATCGCGCGCACGCTGTCGAAATCCACGCCGCCGGAGGCTTCCAATTGCGCGCGGCCGGCGCTGAGCGCCACCGCCGCCCGCATTTGCTCCAGCGACATATTGTCCAGCAGCACCAGCTTGGCGCCGTGGCTCAGCGCTTCGTCTAGCTGCTGCAACGTCTCCACCTCGATCTGCAGGCTGACCTCGGCCGGGGCCAGCCGCTGCGCGGCCTGCAGCGCGGCGGCGATGCCGCCGGCGGCCATGATGTGGTTTTCCTTGATCAGGATGCCGTCGAACAAGCCTATGCGCTGATTGTCGCCGCCGCCCACAGTCACCGCGTATTTTTGCGCCAGCCGCAGGCCGGGCATGGTTTTGCGGGTGTCCAGGATGCGGGAGCGGGTGCCAGCCACGGCATTGACGTAGCGGCGGGTTTCACTGGCGACGGCGGACAAGATCTGCAGGAAATTGAGCGCGGAGCGCTCCGCGGTCAGCAGCGCGCGCGCCGGGCCGGCGATACGGCACAACTCGTCGCCGGCGGCGAACTCGGCGCCTTCCGCCGCCAGCCATTCCACCCGGCAACGGGGGTCCACCTGGCGGAAGCATTCGTCGAACCAGGCCTGGCCGCACAGCGTGGCCGCCTCGCGCGCGATAACGCGCGCCGCGCCGTCCTCGCGTTCTGGAATCAGCTGGGCGGTCCAGTCGCAGCGGCCGATGTCTTCGGCCAGCGCGGCGGCGACCTGCTGGGCGATCAAGTGGTGGGCGGGCAGAACGGGCATACGGTGCTCTCCAAGAAAACGCCATTGTACCGAATGCGGCATCTTGGTGGCATGCGCTCTGGTATCATTCTGAATGGATAATTTGGCGACAGGTAGGCCATGGATTTGCCCGCACAGTTTTTCCCCGCAATCGCGCTTGGCGCAAGCAATGTCGCGGCGGCCGCCGTTTTGGCGCTGGCGGCGCGGCGAGTCGCCTGGCGCAGCCTGCCGCCGGCCGCCGGCAATGCCTGGATGGGCGCTTGCGTGCTGGCGCTGGCCTTGTGGTTGTTGCGCGGCGGCCTGGCGCCGGGGCTGTCCTTTCATCTGCTGGGCGCCGGGCTGTTCACCCTGATGATGGGGCCGTGGCTGGCGCTGTTGGCGCTGAGTCTGCCCTTGCTGGCCTTGGCGCTGGGCGGACAGGCCGACGCGGCGGCGCTGGGGATCAATTGGCTGACCATGGTGTTGCCGCCGGTGGCCCTGTCCGGCGCCGCGCTGCGCTTGAGCCAGCGCGCCTTGCCCAGCAATCTGTTCATCTATGTCTTCGTCAACGGCTTTCTCGCCGGCGGCGCCGGCATGTTCGCCGCCGGCCTGAGCGGCCTGCTGGCGCTGGGTCTGGCCGGCGCCTATCCATGGGACCAGTTGCTGGAGGAAACGCTGCCGTTCTATTTTTTATTATCGTGGTCGGAGGCGTTCACCACCGGCTTGCTGGCGGCGGTGCTGGTGGTGTACCGGCCCGCCTGGATGTCGACGTTTGACGATGGCCGTTACCTTGGGCGCCGCCGCCGCGCGCCTTGATAGATGGACATTTGGAGGAGAGTGTTATGTCGTTTGCGTTATGGAGCATCTTGTTGGCGGCGCTGCTGCCGCTGATCTGGGCCGGAGTGGCCAAGGCCGGTTCGCGCGTGGATAACCACAAGCCGCGCGAAGCGATGGCACAGGTCGGCGGCTACCGGCAGCGCGCCAACTGGGCGCAGCAGAATGCCTGGGAGGCGTTTCCGACCTATGCCTCCGCGGTGCTGGTGGGCTGGGGAATGCATGTGCCGCCGGCCTTCCTGAATCTCGCCGCCGCGGTGTTCATCGCGGCGCGGATCGCCCATGGCCTGCTGTATCTGGCCGATCAGGCGAGCTTGCGCTCGCTGTCCTGGTTGATCGGCTTGCTGACGGTGGTGGCGATCTTCTGCAAGGCCGGCGGTCTGTTCTAGCTTTAGAGCCTGTTCAAAGGCGCGCGAGCAAGAGCGAGAAAAGGCGAAAACAGCTGAGGAAGCGGAGTTTACAAGTAGTAAATGAGCATTCCGAAGCGGTACTCACTGTGCCACGTCTCACGAAGCGCAGCAGACTTTGAACAGGTTTGTTAGACGGTTTCCAGCCAGCCGTTGGCGCGCAGCGCGGCCTGCACCTGGTCCAGGCCCTTGGTGTGGAAGGCCTGCCAGCCGGCGCGGCGGGCGGCGTCCACGCATTCGATATTGTCATCGAAAAAGGCGATGCGTTCCGCCGCGACGTCCAGTTCGCGCTGCACGTGTTGGTAGACCGCGGCATCGGGCTTGCGCAGGCCGATCAGATGGGAGGCGAACAAGCGCTCGAAATGGTGCAACAGGCCGAACTCGCGTTCGATCTTGTCCCAGTGCAGCGCATTATTGTTGCTGAGCACCGCCAGCCGGTGCCGTTTGGCCAACTGGCCCAGCATTTCATCGGCGCCGGGGAAGGCGCCTTGCAGCCAGCTGTCCAGTTGCGCGGTCATCTCCGCAGCGTCCATGTCCAGCCCCAGGCTGTCCGCCATCGCGGCGCTGAACGCTTCCGGCGTGCAGGCGCCAGTGTCCAGTTTGGCGATCCACGGAGTATTCATCCAGAACAGCCTGGCCTGCTCGCTGTCCAGCTTGCCATTGGACAGCTTCACCAAGGGGTTGATGCCGTCCCAGTCCACCAGTACCCCGCCCAGATCAAACACCAGTATGTCGACAGAAGAGTTCATTGTGCCTCGCTTGCTTGAACGCCGGCGCGCTTGCGCGCGACGGTTTATAGAATGATGGGCTCCGGCTCCAGTTCCACGCCAAAGCGCAGTTTGACCTCGGCGCGAACCTTGGCGGCCAGCGCGCGCATCTGTTCGCCGCTGGCGGCGCCGTAGTTGACCAGCACCAGCGCCTGGCGCGCGTGCACGCCGGCGTCGCCGTTGCGATGGCCCTTGAGCCCGCATTGATCGATCAGCCAGCCGGCGGCCAGCTTGGTCTTGCCGTCGGCGGCCGGGTAGTGCGGCAGCGCCGGATGGCGTTCCAGCAGCGCTTGCGCCTGTTCCGTCGGCACCACGGGGTTTTTGAAGAAGCTGCCGGCATTGCCCAGTTGGGCCGGATTGGGCAGCTTGCTGGAGCGGATGCGGACCACGGCGGCGCTGACGTCGAGCGGCGTGGGCGTGGTGACGCCGGCTGCGGCCAGTTCCTGTTGGATGTCGCCGTAGCCGGTGCGCAGGCGCGGCGCGCGCGACAGGCGGAAACGCACCGCGACGACCAGCAGCCGGCCGGCGGCCTCGTGCTTGAACACGCTGTCGCGGTAGCCGAAGCGGCACTCGGCGGCGGAAAGCGTCAGCGGCGCGCCGCCGTTTTCAAGATCGGCGCAGATCACCTGGTGGATGTGGTCCTTGACCTCGACACCGTAGGCGCCGATGTTCTGGATCGGGCTGGCGCCGACGGTGCCGGGAATCAGGCTCAGATTCTCCAGGCCGTAGCAGCCCTGCTCCAGGGTGTGCAGCACGAAGGCATGCCAGTTTTCGCCGGCGGCGGCCTCGACGATCACTTCATCGCCGTTCTGTTCCAGCAAGCGGATGCCGCGGAGGGCCAATTTGACCACCAGTCCGGGGTAGTCGCGAGTGAACAGCAGATTGCTGCCGCCGCCCAGCCACAGCACCGGGCCGGCTTGATAGGCCGGGCTGGCCAGCAGCGCCGGCAGCTCGGCCAGCGTGTCCAGCTGGCAAAAATCACGCGCGCGCACGTCCATGCCGAAGGTGTTCAGCGGCTTGAGCGGATAGTCGTGGCAGAAGGTCAGGCTCATGGCGCCGGTTCCGTTTGAAGTTGTCGATGCAGGCGGCGGCGGCTTTCGCCCGCCAGATAGCGGGTCAGGAACAGAGCGGCCACGCTCAGGCTGATCACCAGCGCGGTCCAGAAACCGAACACGCCCATGGGTTTTGGGGTCAGCCAGTCGGTGAGGCCCAGGGTGATGCCCAGGCCCAGGCCGACGCACCAGAACGACAGGATGTGAATGATCATCGGCACCGTGGTCAGCTTGTAGCCGCGCAGCGCGCCGGAGGCGATGGTTTGGGCCGCGTCGGTCAATTGATAGACGGCGGCGAACAGCAGCAGGGTGGCGCCCATCGCGATCACGCGCGAGTCCGGCGTGTACATGCGCATGATGGGCTCGCGGAACAGCAGCACCACCAGCATCGCGCAGAAGGCCATGCTCAGACCCAGCAACAGGCCTACGCCGGAGCTGAAGCGGGCGGCGCGATAGTCGCCGGCGCCGACATGGTGGCCGACGCGCACCGACATCGCGGTGGCCACGCTCTGCGGCAGCATATAGATGATGCTGGAAAAATTGAGCACTGATTGATGGGTGGCCACCACCACCGTGCCCAGCTCTGCGATCAGCAGCGCGATGAAGGAGAACAGGCTGACTTCGACGAAGAAGGACAGGCCGATAGGCACGCCCAGCTTCAGAAAGCCGCGGTACATGCGCCAGTCCGGGCCGCGCAGCCGCTCCAGCAGCCGGAACTGGCGGAAGTTGCGGTGCCAGCTGACATAGGCGAGCAGCGCCAGGCAATTGAACCAGAACACGATGCCGGTGGCCCAGCCGCAGCCGGCGCCGCCCAGCTTGGGCAGGCCGAACAGGCCGTGGATCAGGATGTAGTTGAGCGGTATGTTCAGCGCCAGCGCCAGCAGGCTGACCACCATGATGGCCTTGGGCCGGCCCAGGCTGGACGCGTAGGCGTGCAGCGCGCGGTGGGTCATCGCCGCCGGCATGCCCACGGCGGCGCCGGTGATGAACAGCATCACCTTGTCGATGACTTCCGGCGGCAGGTGCAGCCACAGCCGCAGCGCCGGTTCCAGCGCCACCATCATCGCCGCGCCGAGGAGGCCGATCAGCAGGCCGAACCACAGGCCCTGACGCGCGGTGTCTTTGAACTTGTCGTGCTCGCCGGCGCCCAGCTGGTGAGCGAGGATGGGGTTGAGCGCGGTGACGATGCCCATCAGCGTGACGTAGAAGGTGATGAACACGCTGGCGCCCAGCGAGACGGCGGCCAGGTCGTCGGTGCTGACGCGGCCGGCCATCACGGTGTCGACGAAGGCGGTGGCGACCTGGGCGATCTGGGCGATCATCATCGGCAGCGCCAGCCGGCTGATTTGACGGGCTTCCTGCAGCACGGCCCCGCGCGGGGCGCGATTGATTTCAAACAGCATGGGAGTAGGGCTGAAATGGCACGGAGAACTGGCCATTATACCGGCTGAGGGGCGAGCTTGTCTTTGCCGCGCCATGACAATGGGGCGGCATGGTGTGTGCCGGGAACGCAGGGCGCTCCCGGCGGCGCGGGAGCGCTCGAGACGGAATCAGAAACGCGCGGGCGGATCGCGGCGCAGATCGCAGCTGATCAACAATTCACCGCCAAAGCGGGCATTGATGTTCAGCGCGTCCAGCAGCGAAATGTCCTGCACGGTCAGATGCTCGCCGTTGCGGTCCAGTTCATAGCCCAGCTCATGGGCGAAATCCGCCAGCTGCTGCAGGGCGGGGGCATCGGTCGGCGTGAGCGGCGAGGCGCTCAGGCTGCCGCAAAGGGGGCGAGGTCTTCCCACGGCGTCGAAATTGGCAAAAGAGAAATCGGTATAGCTATCTTGCAGGCAGTCGTACATGGCGGTTCTCCAGTCGGGTCGCGGTTGGCGCGCCGGTTCTGGGGTATCCGCCGGCGACGCTTTAGCAGGATTTTTGGGCGCCCTGCAAGTTGTCATTAACTCGGCGCCTGCCGCGCTTGCCCCGGTGTCGGGGAAACGCGGCGCATGCATCAATCCGCAGCGATTGTCCGCTTAACTGCCTATGCCGGAAAAACAAAACCCGCCGGCGACTAAGAGCGCAAGCGGGTTTACCGGTTTTACGCTTTAGCTGGCATTTGTTAAGCGCCCGCAAGCTGTGTCAAATCGGCGCATGAACGTCAATCTATGCCTTTGCTTTTGGGCTGTCAACGATTTTGTGCGGCGTCGTAGCCGCGCCAATCGGCCAGCCAGCCGCGCCAGTGCGCGTGCGGCAACGCGGCGGCGGCGGCGCGCAGGCTTTGCTGCCAGTTCAGGTGGGCGGCCTGATCGAGCGCGCCGTCTATCCATTGCTGGCGCAGCCATAGCAGATGGCAGCTGGCGGCCTGGCGCGCATTGTGGTCGGAAAGCGCCTGGCTGTCGCCGGCGCGATACAGCTCCCAGCGACGCGGACCGTTGAGGTCGGCCTCGCCGGGCAGGCCGCACAGCCTGGCCAGTTCGCCCAGCGGCGTGGCCAACTCGGCATGGCCGCCGCTCAGCGCGTCGCTCAACGCGCAGTGCGAGGCGGCATCGGCCCCGTTGCGCAGTTGCTCCGCCAGCGGCAGGCCCAGCGCCAGCGCGCGATGGCGCAGCACCGGCAGTTCCAGCCGCGCGCCGTCCCAGCTGACCAGGCGCGCCCGGCTGTCGCGCAATAGCGTCAGCCAGTCGGCCAGCATCGCCGCCTCGTCCTTGGGATCGGCGGCGAGGCGCTGAATCACGCTCAGGCGTTCATCCTGTTGCAGCACGCCGGCGATGGCGACGACGCGGTGCAGATGGAAGGGCATGAAGTCGCTGCCGCTTTGGGCGCGACAGCGCTGCAGCACGAAGTCGGCGACGTCGGCTTCGCCGATTTCGCCATCCAGCTGATAGAGCTGGCGGATGGCTTGCACGTCGGGAATGGTCTGAATCTGAAAGCTGAGAGTTGGGAGCACGGCGGGAGTCTTGTTGAAGTCAGCGAACCGGCAGCGATTGTATGCCGATCGCCGGAGGGGGGCAATTGGCGGCCATGGATGTTGCATTGCGGCGGGATATGGCGGCGAATTGTATTTTCTGCGGAGAATAGGGATATAATCGCCGGCTTGACTACCTTATAGTCTTGCGAATTCCAAGGTGCTGTCGCCACCCGTTTTGCGGCGGCGCCGGGATGTGTGTTTCAGTCGATCGAGGCGCCGCGCGCCGCAGAGCCTGCTCTGCCTGCCGGGGTTGCATGGAACGGCGGGACGGCCTCCCGGCCCCGATGCCGCGCCAAAACCGGTGACGACAGCGTCTGATTCCAAGTCGACTATCTTTTCATAATGATCCGCAAGTTTATCCGTAAAGTACTGGACCTGCCCGCCGGCATGGGCAAGCGCCGCACCAAGGCGCGCGTGATTCCTCTGCCGCAGCACGGCATCCGCCGCGATCAGCTCAGCTCCGCTGCGCTGAAAGTCACCACCCGGCTGCAGGAGGCCGGCTTCGCCGCCTACGTGGTGGGCGGCGCGGTGCGCGATTTGATGCTGGGGGTGTCGCCCAAGGACTTCGACGTCGCCACCAACGCCACGCCGGAAGAAGTGCACCGGGTGTTCCGCCGTTCCCGCATCATCGGCCGGCGCTTCCGCATCGTCCACGTGATGATGGGGCAGGAGACCATCGAGGTGACCACCTTCCGCGGCGGTTCGGTTGACGACACCAATGAAACCGGCCGCATCATGGCCGACAACAGCTTCGGCAGCCAGGAAGAGGACGCGCACCGCCGCGATTTCACCGTGAATGCGCTGTTCTACGATCCGTCCGACGAAACCGTCATCGACTACCATCACGGCGTCAAGGATTTGCGCGCCGGCAAGCTGGTGATGATAGGTCAGCCGGCGCGCCGCTATCAGGAAGACCCGGTGCGCATGCTGCGCGCGGTGCGCCTGGCGGCCAAGCTGGGCTTCGAGATCGACGATGCCACCCGCAAGCCCATCCGCACCCACGCCCATCTGCTGAAGAAGGAGCCGCCGGCGCGCCTGTTCGACGAAATGCTCAAGCTGCTGATGTCGGGCCAGGCCTATGGCTGTCTGAAGAAGCTGCGCGAGGAAGGCATGGCGCGCGGCGTGTTCCCGCTGCTGGACGCGGTGATGGACGACAAGGGCGAGGACCTGTTCCTGAAGCTGGGCCTGGAGAGCACCGATCAGCGCATTCGCGCCGATAAGCCGGTATCGGTCGGTTTCCTGCTGGCCACCCTGTTGTGGAAGCAGGTGCACCAGCGCTGGCAGAAGCGCCTGAACGCCGGCGAGCGCCCGGTGTACGCGTTGTCGCAGGCGATTGCCGACGTCGAATCCGAACAGGACAACGATTTCGCCATTCCGCGCCGTTTCAGCGTGACCATGCGCGAAATCTGGATGCTGCAGTCGCGCTTCGACAGCCGCAGCGGCCAGCGCGCCTACCGTTTCCTGGAACAGCCGCGTTTCCGCGCCGCTTACGACTTCTTCGCGCTGCGCGGCGAAGCCGGCGAGGTGGACATGAAGCTGGTGTCCTGGTGGAATGACTTCCAGCGCGCCGACGAGGAAGAGCGCGAGCAACTGCTGGAAATCGCCAAGGCCAGCGGCGAGCCGGACCCGGCCAAGAAACGCCGCCGCCGCCGCCCGGCCAATCGCCGCAAGAGTGCCGGCGACGCGGGCGGAGAAGCCTAAGTGGCGCAAGCCTTCGTCGCGCTGGGCAGCAATCTAGAGCAGCCGGCGGCGCAGATCCGCGCCGCGCTGGACGCGATCGCCGCCTTGCCCGGCACCACGCTGACGCGGCCGTCTTCGCTGTACCGCACCGCGCCGGTGGGCTATGCCGACCAGCCCGATTTCATCAATGCCGTCGCGGAAATAGACACCGAGCTGGCGCCGCGCGAACTGCTGCGTCATCTGCTGGCGATCGAGGCCGAATTCGGCCGGGTGCGCACCTTCCGCAACGCGCCGCGGGTGTTGGACCTGGACCTGCTGCATTACAGCGGCGTCGAGCTGAGCGACGCCGACCTGACCCTGCCGCATCCGCGCATGCATTTGCGCGGCTTCGTGATGATTCCGCTGGCGGAAATCGCCCCCGATCTGACGCTGTCGGGCCTGGGTCCGGCCAGCGAACTGGCTGGCCGCCTGGCCGACCAGGGCGTGGAGCGTCTCGAAAACAACTAGCTAAGAGGAAGCGAGAGATGAGTCAATTGCGTTATGTCGTGGTCGAAGGGCCGATCGGCGCGGGCAAGTCCTCTCTGGCGCGCCGGCTATCGGAATACTGGGGCGTGCGCCTGCTGGCGGAAGACCCGGCCGCCAATCCTTTCCTGCCGCGCTTCTATCGCAATCTGCCGGCCCACGGCCTCTCGACCCAGCTGTCCTTCATGCTGCAACGCGCCGACATGGCCAAGAGCATGCTGGACGGTGAACTATTGGCCAGCCCGCTGGTGTCGGACTTCCTGTTCGAGAAGGACGCGCTGTTCGCCAAGATCAATCTGGACGAGGCCGAGCAGGCGTTGTACAAACGCCTGGCCGCGCTGGCGATGCCGGAGCATCCGGTGCCGGACCTGGTGATCTATCTGCAAGCGTCGGAAGAGAATCTGCTGAGCCGGGTGGCCGCGCGCGCCGCGGAGTACGAGGTGAATTTCCCCGAGGGCTATCTGAAGCGCGTGCATCAGGCCTATAGCGAGTTTTTCCACCAGTACGAGGCCGCGCCGCTATTGATCGTCAATACCGATCACCTGAACCTGGTGGAAGGCGACGAGGACTTCGAACTGCTGATCCGCTGCATCAGCGAAGCGCGCGGCCAGCGCAACTATTTCAACAAGAGCGTCTGAGCCGCCGCGCGTGATGCGCCCTGTCGGCTGATAGACGACTGAACGAGGAAGAACGGGCATGAAAATTACCGTTAATACCCTGCAGAAAATGGCGCAGGAAGGTCAGAAGATCGCGATGCTGACCTGTTACGACGCCAGCTTCGCCGCGCTGCTGGAACAGGCCGGCGTGGAAATCCTGCTGGTGGGGGATTCGCTGGGCATGGTGGTGCAGGGCATAGACTCCACGCTGCCGGTGGCCGAGGAGGAGATGCTCTACCATGTGCGCTGCGTGGCGCGCGGCGCCAAGCAGGCGATGGTGCTGGGCGACATGACCTTTGGCGCTTACCAGCAAAGCCCGCAGCAGGCGTTCGCGCACGCGGCGCGCATCATCCAGGCCGGCGCGCACATGGTCAAGCTGGAGGGCGGCGCTTATATGGCGGAAACCACCCGCTTCCTGGTGGAGCGCGGCATCCCGGTATGCGCCCATATCGGCCTGACCCCGCAGTTCGTCAACAGCTTTGGCGGCTACCGGGTGCAGGGCAAGAGCGAAGAGGACGCGCGCCGCATCGTCAACGACGCCAAGGCCCATGCCGAGGCCGGCGCCAGCCTGGTGCTGATGGAGTGCGTGCCGGCGGAACTGGCGCGCGAGATCACCGCTGCCATCGCCGCGCCCACCATAGGCATAGGCGCCGGCGTCGATGTGTCCGGCCAGGTGTTGGTGCTGCATGACATGCTGGGTGTCTATCCGGGCAAGAAAGCCCGCTTCGTCAAGGACTTCATGGCCGAGAACGCCAGCATCCAGGGCGCGGTGCAGGCTTATGTGCAGGCGGTGAAGGACAAGTCCTTCCCGGCGGCGGAACATACTTTCTGATCGGCGAACCCAGGACATAGCGCAATGGAAATCATCCGTACCGTCGCAGCGATGCGCGCCTGGCGTCGCCAGGCGGGCAAGCTCGCCTTCGTGCCCACCATGGGCAATCTGCATGCCGGCCATCTGGCCCTGGTCAAGGCGGCGCGCGAGCACGCCGACAAAGTGGTGGTCAGCATCTTCGTCAACCGGCTGCAATTTGGCCAGGGCGAAGATTTCGGCGCCTATCCGCGCACTTTCGACGCCGATTGCGACAAGCTGCGCGCCGCCGGCGTGGACGCCTTGTTCTTCCCCGAGGAGCAAGAGTTGTATCCGCGCGTGCGCCAGGACTTCAATGTGGAACCGCCGAATATTCAGAACGAGCTGTGCGGCGCCTTCCGGCCCGGCCATTTCCGCGGCGTCGCCACCGTGGTGACCAAGTTGTTCAATATCGTGCAGCCGGACCTGGCTTGTTTCGGCAAGAAGGACTTCCAGCAGCTGCACGTGATCCGCGCGATGGTCGACGACCTGAATTCGCCGATCGAGATCGTGCCGGTGGATACCGGCCGCGCCTACGACGGCCTGGCGCTGTCCTCGCGCAACGGCTATCTGAGCGCGGAAGAGCGCGCCGAAGCGCCGCGCTTGTACTGCAATCTGACGCGGCTGCAGCAGCGGCTGCAGGATGGCGACAATGATTACGCGACGCTGGAGCAGGGCGCGCGCGACGATCTGGCCCAGGCGGGCTGGACCGTGGATTACGTGGAAATCCGCCAGGCCGATACCCTGGCGGTGGCGCACGCCGGCGAAAAACGCCTGGTCGTGCTGGCGGCCGCGCGCCTGGGGCGCACTCGGCTGATCGACAACATCGAAGTGTTCCGCTGAACAGCGGATCAAGGACGCAATCATGCAGCGCAATATGCTTAAATCCAAGCTCCACCGGGTCACCACCACGCACAGCGAGTTGCACTATATCGGCTCCTGCGCGATCGACGAGAACCTGCTGGAAGCGGCCGACATTCTGGAATACGAAGAAGTGCAGATCTGGAACGTCACCAACGGCGAGCGTTTCGCCACCTACGCGATCAAGGCGGAACGCGGCTCCGGCACTATCTCGGTCAATGGCTCGGCGGCGCGCCGCGCCGCGCCGGGCGATCTGCTGATCATCGCTTCTTTCGCCCAGTACGAGGCGGCGGAACTGAGGGATCATCAACCCAAGTTGGTCTTCGTCGACGCCAATAACCAGATGACCGAGGTCAAGGGCGCCACGCCGACACAGGCGGGCTGATCCGTTCCGGTTTTGCATGCAAGCAGCGGCCGCCCATGGGCGGCCGCTGTTTTTGTTGCGGCACAGCATCAGCTTGGCGGCGGCGGTCCGCTTATTTGCGGCTGGGGCTTGGCGTTGGCGGCGCTGCTGAATCATATTTAAAAAGCGGGGGTGTCTGGCTGGCGGCATGGAGTGCGCCGGCCGTGGTTTCCCGGCCGTCGTCAACCCAATAGCGAGGGAGGCATCATGAGCACGAGCCAGAATCTGACCGGAGGCTGCCTGTGCGGCGCGGTGCGCTACCGTTTGCGCGGCGAGCCCTACGATGTGGTGCACTGCCATTGCAAAAGCTGTCGCCGCGTCAGCGGCGCGGCCTTCGTTACCTGGTTCACCGTCCGGGTGGCCGACCTGGACTGGCGCGGCGAGAAGCCGGTGCTGTATCACTCCTCTGCCGCGGTCAGCCGCGGTTTCTGTCCGCATTGCGGCTCCACCCTCAGCTATCGGCACGAGTCCGACCCGGAGGAAATCGACATCACCGCCTCGTCGCTGGATCATCCGGAGACGCTGGCGCCGGCCGGGCATATCTGGTGGGAACAGCATCTGATCTGGGGCAGCCCGGCCGCACAGCAGGAATTGCCCGTCTATCAACGTAGCGAGGCCTGAGCCTGCGCGTCACGGCGCCGGGTGCAGCGCGCCGGGCGCGACAACCACGCCGTCCTCGTCGGCGTACAGCCAGTGGCCGGGGCTGAAGCGCACCTGGCCGAACTCTATGCTCAGATTGCGTTGGCCTTCGCCGCGCTTCACCGATTTGCGCGGATGGGTGCCGAGCGCGCGTATGCCCAGCGCCAGCTTGTTCAACGCGGCGCTGTCGCGCACGCAGCCATTGATCACCACGCCGGCCCAGCCGTTGGCCACCGCCAGCACGCCCAGTTGATCGCCCAGCAGCGCGCAGCGCAGCGAGGCGCCGCCATCCACCACCAGGACCTTGCCGGCGCCGTTCTGGCTCAGCGCCTCGCGCACCAGGCTGTTGTCCTCGAACAGCTTCAGCGTTTCGATGCGGCCATAAAAGCGGGGCAGGGCGCCGTAGCGCTGCAGTATCGGCGCCATCACTTGCAGCTGTTCATCGAACTGATCGCATATATCGGCGGTGTGAAAGTCCATGGCGGCTCCGGGTAATGGATGGCGAAAGCTTCATCCTAGCAGCGGATCGGGAACGCCGATACGCGCTGGCAATGAAAAAGCCGCCTGGCGGCGGCTTTGGGCAATGCTAAGAGCTTGAGTTACTCCAGGCGCAGCGGCACGAACAATACCGCCTCGTTGCGGCGCACCAGCAGCGCGATATGGCCTTTGGCGCTGGCCAGCGCCTTCTCGAAGCTGGCGATGGTGGAGACCTCGACCTGATTCAAGCCCAGAATCACGTCGCCGGCTTGCAGGCCGGAACGGGCGGCCGGGCCTTGCGCCTTTTGGATCAGCAGGCCGCCGCGCACGCCCAGATCGGAGCGCTGGCTCGGCGTCAGCTCGGACAGGGTCAGGCCCAGCTTGCCGAACTGGAAGCCCTGCGGCGAGCTTTCCTCCTGCTGCGGCTGTGAGCTGGGCGCCTCCTGCGCCAGTTCCGCCAGCGTGGCTTCCAGCTCCTTTTCCACGCCTTTGCGCCATACCGTCAGCTTGATCTTGGTGCCGGGCTGCAGCGAGCCGACCAGCAGCGGCAAGTCCTTGGAGCTTTCAATGGCCTTGCTGTCCAGCTTCAGAATGATGTCGCCGGTCTGCAGGCCGGCGCGAGCGGCCGGGCCCTTGGGGTCGACGCGTACCACCAGCGCGCCGTTGGGGCGCGGCAGACCGAAGGATTGCGCCAGCTCCTGCGTCACTTCCTGGATGTTGATGCCTAGCTGGCCACGGCTGACCTTGCCCTTGGACTTCAACTGCTCGACCACATTCATCGCCAGGTCGATCGGAATGGCGAAGGAAATGCCCATGAAGCCGCCGGAACGGCTGTAAATCTGGGAATTGATGCCCACCACTTCGCCACGCAGATTGAACAAGGGGCCGCCGGAATTGCCGGGGTTGATCGCCACGTCGGTCTGGATGAAGGGAACGAAGTTCTCGTCCGGCAGGCTGCGGCCCTTGGCCGAGACAATGCCGGCGGTGACGGTGTTTTCGAAGCCGAACGGCGCGCCGATGGCGGCCACCCATTCGCCCACTTTCAGGTCCGCCGGGCTGCCGATCTTGACGACAGGCAAGTCCGCCGCCGCCACTTTCAGCAGCGCCACGTCGGTGCGCTTGTCGACGCCGACCAGCTTGGCGCGCAGTTCGCGCTTGTCGGTCAGCATCACCTTGACCTGCTGGCTATCGGCCACCACATGGGCATTGGTCAGGATGTAGCCGTCGGCGCTGATGATGAAGCCGGAACCGAAGGACACGCTTTCTTCCGGCGGCTGTTCGCGCTGCTGCGGATGATTGGGAATGAAGCGGCGGAAGAAATCGTACAGCGGGTCGTCTTCCGGCACCGGAATCGGCAGATTGCTTTGCTGGGACGCGCCGCTGTCTTCGCGGCTGGCCTGGATATTCACCACCGCCGGGCCGTCGCGGCTGACCAATTGGGTGAAGTCCGGCAGCAGCATGGCGACGCGGCCGTCCTGCTGCGCGGGAATGGCGACCGGCGCCGGTTGGGAACTACCTTTGAAGAAGCGCTCGACCTTGTCGCAGCCGGACAGCAACGAGGCTGCGAGCAAGGCGCCAACCAGGGTGCGCAGATACGTTGTCACAGGCTATCCTTTTAGGTTGATGTCTATGCGGAAATAGGGACGGAACCGGAATTTTCCAGTGGCGGAATCAATTGTCTTTAATCATAACGGTTTTTGCCGGATATTCGCAGAGATCGGCTATCACGCAGCGCTCGCATTCCGGCTTTCTCGCCTTGCAGACATAGCGGCCCAGCAAGATAAGCCAGTGATGCGCATCGACTTTGAATTCGTCGGGGATGTATTTTACCAGCTTATCCTCGACTTCTCGCACGTCTTTGCCGGGTGCGATCCGGGTGCGGTTGGAAACCCGGAAAATATGGGTGTCCACCGCGATGGTGGGCTGGCCGAAGGCGGTGTTGAGCACCACGTTGGCGGTTTTGCGGCCCACCCCCGGCAGCGATTCCAGCGCTTCGCGGGTTTGTGGCACCTCGCCGCCGTATTTTTCCAGCAATAAATGACAGGTGGCAATCACGTTCCTGGCCTTGGTCTTGTACAGGCCTATGGTCTTGATGAAGTTGGCCAGCGCTTCCTCGCCCAGCGCCAGCATCGCCGCCGGGGTATTGGCCACCGGGTAGAGCCGGCGCGTGGCCTTGTTGACGCTGACATCGGTGGCCTGCGCCGACAGCAGCACCGAGATCAGCAGCTCAAACGGACTGCTGTACTCCAGCTCGGTGGTGGGGTGAGGGTTGGCGGCGCGCAGGCGGCTGAAGATTTCCTTGCGTTTGACGGCGTTCACGCTTTGTCCTTGTCTGCTTGTTCGCGGGCGGCGCGCATCGCGGCGGCGCGCTCCATCGCCTTGCGGATCAGTTCGTTCTTGTCGACCGCGGCGGCGGGAGCCGCCGGCACCGCAGCGGGTACCGCGGCCGGCGCCGTGGCGGGCGCGTTGGGCGCGGCGGAGGCGACCGCGGCGCGCTCGGCCAGGCGTTTGGCCTTGTCGGCTTGGTCGCGCTCCTTGCGCGCCAGGCGCCGCTGATAGCGGATGCGCGCCTGGGCGGCGCGGGCCATGACCTGCTCGCGCTCGCCGTCGGCCGGGTCCGCCACCGGAACCAGGTCGATGCAATCCACCGGACAGGGCGCCAGGCACAGTTCGCAGCCGGTGCATTCGGCGGCGATGACGGTATGCATCTGCTTGGCCGCGCCGACGATGGCGTCCACCGGACAGGCCTGGATGCACAGGGTACAGCCTATGCAGCTGTCTTCGCGTATCACGGCCAGCGCGCGCGGCTTGGGCTGCGGGCCGTCGGCGGCGAAGGGAATGACGTCGCGGCCCAGCAGTTCCGCCAGCGCCCGGATGCCGGCGTCGCCGCCCGGCGGGCAGCGATTGATCGGATCGCGTCCGTCCGCCAGCGCCTCCGCATACGGACGGCAACCGCTATGGCTGCACTGTCCGCACTGGGTCTGGGGCAGGAGGGCGTCTATCCTTTCGACGAGAGTGATCACGGGCATGCTGTCGGATTCCGCTTCAAAAACCGCTAATTATCGACGCTAGGGCGCCAGGCTTCAACTCCCGGCGCGGCCGCTCCTTGCCGTAACGACGGTTTACCCGTCCAGCTTGGGCTCGGTTTTCGCCGCTCCTGGGCGCGGCAAGCCGCTTTTGCAAAAAAATAAACAGGATGGCTTGGAGGTGTGCACAGGTGCGCTATGGTGAAAATACTCACTTTCCAGGAGCGCCCGCCATGAAAATCGCTCACAAAGCCGGCCTGATCTCCGCGCTGGTGCTGGCCTTGACCCTATCCACCCTGTCCTGGCTGCAATACCTGAGCGTTGCGAACAGCATACGCGCCGGCAAAGAGCAGGAAGTGACCCAGGCCAGCCAGGTGCTGGCCGAGCAGATCGCCAATTGGCTGAACGGCAAGCTGGCGCAGATCCAACTGATGGCGGAAACCATAGACGCCGGCTTCAGCGGCGAGCGCATCCAGGAAGTGTTTCAGCGGCCGATGCTGAAGAATGAGTTCAAGCTGGTGTTCGGCGGCCTGGATAGCGACGGCAAGAAAATCTCCAATGACCCATCGTGGAACCCGCCGCCTACCTGGGATGCCCGCAAGCGGCCATGGTATCCGGTGGCCAAGGCGGCCTCCGGCGTCGGCCTGACCGATCCCTATCCCGACGCGGCGTCCGGGGAGATTTTGATCTCGGTGGTGGCCAAGCTGACCGACAAGGGCGCGTTCAAGGGCGCTTTCGGCGGCGATCTCAGCCTGAAATCGGTTTCGGACGCGTTGAACACCGCCACCTTCAATGGCGCGGGTTACGCCTTCCTGCTGTCCGCCGACGGCAAGATCATCAGCCATCCGGATGCCAAGCTGAACGGCAAGAGCGTAGCCGAACTGTTTGGCGGCAACGCGCCAGCCCTGGACGGCAAAGTACAGGAAGTGGAAGTCAACGGCCAGCGCCTGATGGTGGCCTTCCATCCGCTGTCGCACCTGCAGCCGGCCAAGTGGCTGGTGGGCGTGGTGCTGGACGAGGACAAGGTGATGGCCGAGGCGCGGCAGATAGGCTGGCGCGGTTTCTGGGGCGCGGTGATCGGCGTGGTGTTGAGCATGGTCATTCTCAGCACGCTGATGCAGCAGATCCTGCGGCGTCCCTTGCAGCAGCTCAAGCATTCGCTGGCCGAACTCAACAGCGGCAACGGCGACCTGACGCGGCGCATAGACGAAAGCTCCCGCGACGAATTCGGCGAAGTGGCCAAGGAGTTGAACCGTTTCATCGCTTATCTGCAGCGCTTGATCGGCGATATCCGCCAGATTTCCACGCGCGTCCACGATGGCGCGGAGCAGAGCGCCGCGGAAGCGCAGCAGAGCAGCGGCGAGGCCAGCCGTCTGCAAAGGGAGCTGGAGCAACTGGTGGCCTCCATTGGCCAGATGGCGGAGGCGTCCGGCGAGATGACATCGAATGCCGGCGCGGTGGCCGAGGCCGCGCGGCAGGCGCATGAGGAGACCGGCAGCAGGATGGTGCTGGTGACTCAATCCAGCCAGGCGATACGGCGCTTGGCCGACACCCTGGAGCAGACTTCCCTGTCCATGAACGAGCTGGCCGAGTTCAGCAAGAACATTGAATCCATCGTCAGGGTGATCACTGGCGTGGCCGAGCAGACCAATCTGCTGGCGCTGAACGCCGCGATCGAGGCGGCGCGGGCGGGGGAAATGGGGCGCGGCTTCGCGGTGGTGGCGGACGAAGTCCGCAAGCTGGCTTCGCAAACCCAGGAGGCGACTCAGGAAATCCGCAGCATGATAGAGCAGCTGCAGCGCGGTGTGGGCGAGGCCAGGGGCAAGATGGACGAAAGCCGCGATTGCGCCAGCAGCACGGTGAAGGACGCGGAGCAGATCAGCGAGATGCTGACGCGCATCCAGGATGTGATTTCCGACATCAACGCCAAGAACAGCGATATCGCCGACGCGGTGAACCGCCAAAGCCGGATGACGCGGGAAATCAACGACAGCGCCGGCAGCATCCAGCACATCGGCCAGCGCGTCAACGACGCGGCGCAGACACAGCTGCAGCATTGCAACGATACCGCCGCCGACGTGGCCGAGCAGGACAAGATGATCGCGCGTTTCCGGCTGGAGTAGCGCGCGGTTGCCGGCAAGGCCAGAGCGGCGCGCGAGGCATGAAAAAGCCGGAGCCGCATGGCGGCTCCGGCGCGGCGAATCCGGCGTTTATAGCGGCTGTTGCAGCTGTTGCAGGATTTGCGGGTTTTCCAGCGTGGACACGTCCTGGGTGATTTCCTCGCCCTTGGCGATGGAGCGCAGCAGGCGGCGCATGATCTTGCCGGAACGGGTCTTGGGCAGGTTCTCGCCAAAGCGGATGTCGTCCGGCTGGGCGATTTTGCCGATTTCGTGCGCCACCCAGTTCTTCAGCTCGGCCGCCACTTTCTTGGCTTCCTCGCCCTGCGGGCGCGCGCCCTTGAGCACCACGAAGGCCACCACCGCCTCTCCCTTGACCTCATGCGGCTTGCCGACCACGGCGGCTTCCGCCACCAGCGGGTTGGCCACCAGCGCGGACTCTATCTCCATGGTGCCCAGACGATGGCCGGACACGTTGAGCACGTCGTCGATACGGCCCATGATCCAGAAATAACCGTTCTCGTCGCGGTTGGCGGAATCGCCTGCCAGGTAGTACTGACCGTTGAACTCTTCCGGGAAATAGGTTTTCTTGAAGCGTTCCGGATCGTTCCAGATGGTGCGCACCAGGCTGGGGAAGGGCTTCTTGATCACCAGGAAGCCGCCGCGGCCCGGGTCAACCTGGGCGCCGGACTCATCGACGATATCGGCCATGATGCCCGGCAGCGGCAGCGTGCACGAACCGGGCTTGGTGGCCACCGCGCCCGGTAGCGGCGAAATCTGGATGGAGCCGGTTTCGGTCTGCCACCAGGTGTCGACAATCGGGCAGCGGCCGCCGCCCACGGTTTCGTGGTACCAGATCCAGGCTTCGGGATTGATCGGCTCGCCGACGGTGCCGAGCAGGCGCAGGCTGGACAGATCGTGCTGCTTGGGCAGGTCCGCGCCCAGCTTGATCAGCGAGCGGATGGCGGTGGGCGCGGTATAGAAAATGCTGACCTTGTGTTGCTCAATCATGCGCCAGAAACGCGAGGCGTCCGGATAGGTGGGCACGCCTTCGAAGATGACTTGGGTGGCGCCGTTGGCCAGCGGGCCGTAGCAAATATAGCTGTGGCCGGTGATCCAGCCCACGTCGGCGGTGCACCAGAACACGTCGTTGGGCTTGTAGTCGAATACCCAGCGGAAGCTGTTGGCGGCGCCCAGCAGATAGCCGGCGCTGCTGTGCTGGATGCCCTTGGGCTTGCCGGTGGAACCGGAGGTGTAGAGGATGAACAGCGGGTCTTCCGCATTCATCCATTCCGGTTCGCACTGTTCCGGCTGGCCGTCGGTCAATTGATGCCACCAGATGTCGCGGCCCTCGCTCCAGGCCACCTGGTTCTGGGTGCGCTGATAGGCGATCACGTGTTTGACGCTGTCGCAGCCGTCCATCGCCAGCGCTTCATCCACCGTGGCCTTCAGCGGCACGCTCTTGCCGCCGCGCAGGCCTTCGTTGGCGGTGATCACCAGTTTGGCGCCGGCATCCTGAATGCGGTCGCGCACCGCGCCGGCGGAGAAGCCGCCGAACACCACGGAGTGGATGGCGCCGATGCGGGCGCAAGCCTGCATCGCGACGATGGCCTCGATCACCATCGGCATGTAAATCACCACGCGGTCGCCCTTGGCCACGCCCAGGCTCTTCAGGCCGTTGGCGAACTGGCAGACGCGGCGGTGCAGCTCGGCGTAGGTGACTCGGGTGACCGCGCCGTCGTCGGCTTCGAAAATCAGCGCGATGCGGTTGGCGTTGACCGCCAGGTGGCGGTCCAGGCAGTTGTAGGACACATTGAGCACGCCGTCGTCGAACCACTTGAAGAACGGCGCCTGGCTATCGTCCAGCACGCGGGTGAACGGTTTTTTCCAGGAGATCTGATCGCGCGCCAGGTCGCCCCAGAACGACAGGTAATCGGCGTCCGCCTGCTCGCACAGCGTGTGGTACGCCTCGATGCCGGAGATCGCCGCCTTTTGGCGGAAATCGTCGGAAGGCGGAAAGCTGCGGGTTTCCTTGAGGACGGATTCTAGCGTGGACATAAACTTCTCCTGGATTAGCTTTGTTGTGATGCGGCCGCTCTCGATGCTGCCGGAGCGGCGTGGTGGTTTATAGGCCGGGCCGACATCCTCGACCCGGCTTTATGTCATTGTCAATGCTTGGAGGCCCCGGACGCGCCGATGCCGGTCATCGAGCGCACGAACTGGGCTTCGAACTTGGCTTTCTCCTCGCCGGCCTGGCGCGAGTTGTCCAGCACCGAGAACAGCCAGGTGGAAACGAAGGCCAGGGTCATCGAGAAGATGGCCGGGTTCTTGTACGGGAACAGCGCGTGCTCGTGCTTGAGCACTTCCACCCATACCGTCGGCCCCAGCACGATCAGCACCACCGCCGACAACAGGCCGATGAAGCCGCCGATCACCGCGCCGCGCGTGGTCAGCCCCTTCCAGAACATGGACAGGAACAGCACCGGGAAGTTGGCCGAGGCGGCGATGGAGAAGGCCAGGCCCACCATGAAGGCGATGTTCTGCTTCTCGAACACCAGGCCCAGCACGATGGCGACCACGCCCAGCACCACGGTGGTGATCTTGGACACGCGGATCTCGTCGGCCTCGTTGGCCTTGCCTTTCTTGATCACGCTGGCGTAGAGGTCGTGCGACACCGCCGACGCGCCGGACAGCGCCAGGCCGGCCACCACCGCGAGGATGGTGGCGAAGGCCACCGCGGAGATGAAGCCCAGGAACATATCGCCGCCAACGGCTTCGGCCAGATGCACCGCCGCCATATTGTTGCCGCCGATCAGCTGGGTGACGGACTTGCCGTTCTTGACCACGGTTTCCATCATTCCCGGCTGGTTCAGCACCAGCATGATGGCGCCGAAGCCGATGATGAAGGTGAGGATGTAGAAGTAGCCGATGAAGCCGGTGGCGAAGAACACCGATTTACGCGCTTCCTTGGCGTCGGACACGGTGAAGAAGCGCATCAGGATGTGCGGCAGGCCGGCGGTGCCGAACATCAGCGCCAAGCCGAGCGAGATGGCCGAGACCGAATCCTTGACCAGGCCGCCCGGGCTCATGATGGCCGCGCCCTTGGGATGCACGGCAATGGCCTCGGCGAACAGGCGGTCGGCGTCGAAGCCGACGTGCTTCATCACCATGAACGCCATGAAGCTGGCGCCGGACAGCAGCAGCACCGCCTTGATGATCTGCACCCAGGTGGTGGCCAGCATGCCGCCGAACAGCACATAGCACACCATCAGCACGCCCACCATCAGCACCGCGGAAGAGTAGCTCATGCCGAACAAGAGCTGGATCAGCTTGCCGGCGCCCACCATTTGCGCAATCAGGTAGATGGCGACCACCACCAGGGTGGAGGTGGCGGCGAAGCTGCGCACCGGCGTCTGCTGCAGCCGGTAGGAGGCGACATCGGCGAAGGTGTACTTGCCCAGGTTGCGCAGGCGTTCCGCCACCAGGAACAGGATCACCGGCCAGCCGACCAGGAAGCCCATCGAGTAGATCAGGCCGTCATAGCCTTTTTCGAACACCATCGCGGAAATGCCGAGGAAGGACGCGGCCGACATATAGTCGCCGGCGATGGCCAGGCCGTTCTGGAATCCGGTAATGCCGCCGCCTGCGGCGTAGAAATCACTGGCGGACTTGGTGCGGCGCGCCGCCCAGTAAGTGACGCCCAGCGTGAACGCCACGAACAGCAGGAACATGATGATGGCGTGCCAGTTGGTGGGTTGCTGCTTGACATCGCCCTCGATGGCCCCGGCCGCCATGGCCAAGGAGGGCAAGCCGGCGCCGGCGGCGCAGGCCAGCTTGATGAGGCGTTGCTTCATTGCTTGGACTCCTCGACGATTTGCTGATTGAGCAGATCAAATTCGGTATTGGCGCGACGGACGTAGATGCCGGTGAGCACGAAGGCCGAAAGGATGATCAGCACGCCGATGGGAATGCCCACGGTCATGGTGGCGCCGGCGCTGATCGGGTGGCCCAGCGTGGCCGGCGAAAACGCCAGCACCAGGATGAAGCCGTAGTAGATGACCAGCATGGCTATGGTGAGCTGCCAACCCAGGCTGGTTTTCTTGTGAACCAGTTCCTGAAACTTGGGGTTGGACTGTACCTTCTTGAGCACGTCCTCGTTCATTGCATCCTCCTTTGTGGTCGCGACTTGGGATGTCGCTGTTGAAAACATAAGGGAGGTGGGCGCGGCGAATCTAATCGCTTTTTCTGATGCGCAAAATTCGTGTCACCGATGATGCGATGCAAAAATCAATAAAAATCAATTGCTTATGGCAAAATTTTTGCCTCTGATTCCAGAGTTAATATTCTATTTTTGAACAGTTTCAGGGTGTTGAACCAGGCCTTGCCTTGCCGTCATCCATGGCGGCTTCCGATAATGTAGTGGCAGAAAGCGCTTGTTATTTGGCCGGCCCTGCGCAGAAAATGGCCAACACAAATAAATATCGGGGCTAGCCTTGCCCCGGCCGCCGCTCTCCATCTTGTTGGCCCCTTCGCACTCATTCATCCCCCATCCGCGCCCAGGCGCCGGGATCTGCTTGCGGGGGGCGGAGCGGCATGCCGGCGGGCTCGTCACCGCGCATCCACGTCAGGGGAGAACATGGAAATCTATCAGTTGCGCACCTTTGTCACCGTTGCCCAGCAAGGGCACCTGACTCAGGCCGCCGAGCTGCTGCATTTGTCGCAGCCGGCGGTGACCGCGCAGATCAAGGCCTTGGAAGAAGAAGTGGGCATGCAGCTGTTCGAACGCAGCGCCGGCGGGGTGTCCTTGACCCGCTCCGGCCAGGAACTGCTGCCGCAAGCCCATTCCATTCTGAGCGCGGCGCGCGACATCATCAATCATGCGCGGCAGTTGAAAGGGCAGTTGTCCGGCAAGGCGCGGATAGGCGTCACCCTGACGCCGGACACCTTGAAAATCGGGCCCTGGGTGGCCGGCCTGGTGGAACGCTATCCCTTGCTGGACATACAGCTGCGCCACGGCGTCACCGTGGATGTGCTGAACCTGGTGCGCAAGAAGGAGCTGGATGCCGGCTTCTATCTGGGCAAGAACCCCTATGTCAACGTCGCCACCATCAAATTGACGGAACTGCCATTTCGCATTGTGATGCCGGTGGGCTGGGAGCTGCGCCTGCAGGGCGGCGCGCCGAAGGAACTGGGCAAATTGCCTTGGGTGGGCATCTCGCAGTTTTCCAGCCTGTCCAAAATTACCGCCGAGTTGTGGCGAGAACTCAACATTTCGCCTAAGAAGGTAGCGGAGTGCGATCATCTTGACGCAATCCTTGAGCTGGTGGCCTCCGGGGTGGGGGTGGCGCTGGCGCGGGAAGAGGACGCGCTGGCCTGGCAGGACGCCGGCAGGTTGACAGTGTTGCCGGATGTGCGCAAATTGGCTGAGTTGCAATTCGTCTACCCGGCGGACCGGGTGGGCGATCTGGTGCTGGAAACCCTGCTGCGGGAGTTGCTGCAGGTGTGGTGCCTGCCGTCAGCCTAAGAACTTGTTGGGGGCGGCACTTGGACGTCGTCGCGGGGGCAAGGCCGCGCAGCCGGTTTTTACAACATCTGTTTGTGGGTGGCGAGGTGTGGCAATGACCCAGAGTTGGTTGATTGGCGCGATGGAGAATTATCGCGATGCGGTGGAGCGCGGGCAGCGGCGTTTGCTGGAAGCCCAGCACGACGCCTGTGTCACTTGGTGGTCGGCGTTCTCCCCGGCCTACCCGCTGTCGCAGCGCGATATGGAACGCCGGCTTGACGACAGCCTGCTGGTGGGGGCCAACCTGGTCCAGGCGCAGGCCGACACCCAGCGCGACTGGATGCTGCTGACCGAGCGCTGGCTGGTGGAAGTGAACCGCGATCTGCAGGCCAGGCTGGAAGCGGCCAGCGATGACGCGCCTTCGCTGCGGCCCTTGCAGCATGCCTGGCAGATCGGCAGTATGTCCGGCTCCGCCTTGTCCAAGGTGTCCCGCCAGGTGGGGCATTTCGCCGCCACCAGCCTGTCGTCCACGCCTTTGCGCGCCGCCTGTGACGCGCGGCGGGAGTGGAAGCGACAAAATCCATGTAGCTCACCGGCCTAAGCGCCAGCTGTTCGCGGCTCCACGGCCGGCCCGCTTCAAATCCGCAGCAGCGCGTCGCTGTCCTCGGCGTCCATGCTGTGCGGCTCGCCCACCAGCAGCGGGTCCGCCGCGTGCGCGACGCGCGCGTCCTTGCCTGGATAATCCAGCCGCGACAGGAAGTAGCGGATGCAGTTGAGGCGCGCGCGCTTCTTGTCGTCCGACTTCACCACCGTCCACGGCGCGTCTCCGGTATGAGTGTGGAAGAACATCGCCTCCTTGGCCGCGGTGTAGTCGTTCCACTTGTCCAATGACTGAATGTCTATGGGCGACAGCTTCCAGTGCTTGAGCGGATCGTCGCGGCGCGAGATGAAGCGGCGCAGCTGTTCTTCGCGGCTGACCGAGAACCAGAACTTGAACAGGCGGATGCCGCTGTTGACCAGCATGCGTTCCAGCTGCGGCGTCTGGCGCATGAATTCCAGGTATTCGTGCGGATGGCAGAAGCCCATCACCCGTTCCACGCCGGCGCGGTTGTACCAGGAGCGGTCGAAGAACACGATCTCGCCGGCGGTGGGCAGGTGCTCGATATAGCGTTGGAAATACCACTGGCCGCGTTCGCGGTCCGACGGTTTTTCCAGCGCCACCACGCGCGCGCCGCGCGGGTTCAGATGTTCCATATAGCGCTTGATGGTGCCACCCTTGCCGGCGGCGTCGCGGCCTTCGAACAGGATCACGATCTTCTGGCCGCTCTCCTTGACCCAGTTCTGCACCTTCAGCAACTCGATCTGCAACGCCTGCTTTTGCTGCTCGTATTCCGGGCGGCGCAGCCGGCTGCGGTAAGGATAGCTGGCCGGCAGCTCCGCGCTGGTGCTGTCCTCGGCGCTGCCCTGCGGCGCGGCGGCCACTTGCAGCGCCACCGGCTGCTGGCTGACGGTTTCTATCGCCTGCACCGATTCCTGGCGCGCGCGCTCCACATTATTGCGGCGATGAGTCGTGGCGCGGCGCGGCGGCGGTTTGACGGCCGGAGGCTGGACATCGGCGCCGGCTTCCGCGGGCAGGGGGGCTTGGGGCGGGGTTTTGTCTTGTGTCATGCAAGCTCCTTTGCGAGGGGTAAAACCATGCTACTCCCATGGAAAACCGGTGTCGATGCGCAAGGCTTGGCGCCGCCGTGGCGCAACTGGCGCCCGAAATCGGCGTTTTGTCGCAAGGCAGAGCTTTTCATTCCGATTTCATGCATATTCATGCCATTGTGTTTTCGCGATGGAGGCCAGCATGTGGGCGGTGGAAATGAGCGGGGTGTCGAAAAGCTATCGTATGGAGCAGGTGCAGGTGCCGGCGTTGGCCGAGGTCAGCCTCAAGATCGCCACGGCGCGCTTTACCGTGTTGTCCGGCCAGTCCGGCAGCGGCAAGACCACGCTGCTGAATCTGATCGGCGGCATAGACCGCGCCGATGCCGGCGAGATCGCGGTGGCGGGCCAGGACCTGGGGCGCTTGAGCGATGACGCGCTCAGCGATTTCCGCGCGCGCCATATCGGCTTCATCTTTCAGAACTTCAACCTGATGCCGGTGCTGTCGGCGTTCGAAAACGTGGAATACCCGCTGCAGCTGCAAGGCCTGCCGGCGCGGCAGCGGCGCGGTCGCGCGCTGGAAATGCTGGCGGCGGTGGGATTGGCCGACAAGGCGGCGCACCGGCCCGGCCAGCTGTCTGGCGGCCAGCGCCAGCGGGTGGCGATTGCGCGCGCGCTGGTGCACGAACCGGCCTTGGTGCTGGCCGACGAACCCACCGCCAATCTGGACAGCCACACCGGCGCGTCCATCCTGGCCTTGCTGCGGCAGCTGCAGCGCGAGCGCCAGGTGGCGGTGGTGTTCTCCTCGCATGATCCACAGGTGATCGCGGCGGCGGACGACCGCTACCTGGTCCGCGATGGCCGGGTCGGCGCGCTGAACCTAGAGGAGGCGCTGGCATGAACACCTTGAAGCTGGCCTGGCGCAATCTGTTGCGCAACCGTCGCCGCACGCTGGCCACCCTGTTCACCATGATCATCGGCCTGGTGGCGGTGCTGCTGTTCGGCGGCTACAACCGCACCGTGCAATACGGGCTGCAAACCGGCATGGTGCGCGCCGGCGGCCATCTGCAAGTCCAGCATCGCGATTACTTCCTGTACGGCAGCGGCAACCCGGCCGCTTACGGCATCCGCGATTACCGCGCGGTGATGCGGCTGATCGAGAGCGACCCGGTGCTGCGGCCGATGCTGACCGTGGTCACGCCCACGCTGAGCCTGGGCGGCATCGCCGGCCATTACTCGGCCGGCGCCTCGCGCACGGTGGTGGCGCGCGGCAGCGAGGTGGACGCGCAAAACCGGCTGCGGCGTTGGGACGACTACGGCTTCAACGACAAGCGCAAGCTGGTGGCGCTGACCGGCACCGCGCCTAACGCGGCGGTGATAGGCACCGGGGTGGCGCGCGTGCTGCAATTGTGCGCGGCGTTCCGGCTCAAGGACTGCGCGCCGCCGCCGGCGTCATCCGGTGGCAAGGATCTGCCGGCCGATCTGGCCGCCTTGTCCGCGGCAGCGCCGCCTGCCGGCGGCCGCGACGACAGGATCGAACTGCTGGCCGCCACCGCCGCCGGCGCGCCCAATGTGGCGCGGCTGCAAGTGGCCAAGGTGGAGAGCCAGGGCATCAAGGAATTGGACGATATGTATGTCGGCCTGCACCTGCGCCAGGCGCAGCAACTGGTCTACGGCCAGGGCGAGCCGATGGTGACCGCCATCGTGCTGCAGCTGCGGCACACCGCGCAGATCCCGGCCGCCAGCGAACGGCTGCGGCAATTGTTCGCCACCACGCTGCGCGGCCAGCCGCTGGCGGTGCATGACTTCGCCACGCTGCAGCCGCAATACGGCCAGATCACCGGCATGTTCGGCACCATTTTCGGCTTCCTGGCGGTGCTGATCGCCTGCGTCGCGCTGTTCACCATAGGCAACACCATGAATATGGTGGTGCTGGAACGCACGGTGGAAATCGGCACCCTGCGGGCGATGGGGCTGCGCCGCCGCGGCATCCAGCGCCTATTCCTGTGCGAGGGCTGGCTGCTGGGCCTGGGCGGCGGCGCGCTGGGCATCGCGCTGGCATTGCTGCTGGCCTGGCTGATCAATCACGCCGGCCTGACCTGGCTGCCGCCGGGACAGGTCGATCCCAGCCCCATCCTGGTGCGGGTCTGGGGCGAGTGGCGGATGATGGCGGTGACCGCCGGCGGCTTGATGGCGATGGCGCTGCTGTCGTCGTGGTGGCCGGCGCGGCGCGCGGCGGCGGCCAATATCGTGGAGGCCCTGCGTCATGCTTGAGGCCGACGGAAAACCAAGGAGAAGGACGATGAGGGGATGGGCATGGGCTTGCCTGGGGGCGGTTTGGCTGTCGGCATCGGCGCTGGCGGCGCCCGATGCGCAAACCATCCTGGCCAATAGCGACGCGGTGCGCAATCCGGAGCGCTCCTTCGGGCTGGTGGTGTCGCTGGTCAGCTACAAGGACGGCAAGCAGAACGAGGCCAGCTCGCTGGCGGTGTATTCGCGCGCCGATCAGAAAAGCGGCCAGTTTCGCAGCCTGCTGCGCTTCATCAGCCCCAGCCGCGACGCCGGCAAGCTGATGCTCAAGAGCGGCAACGATCTGTGGTTCTTCGATCCGTCCAGCAAGGCCAGCGTGCCGATTTCGCCGCAGCAGCGGCTGCTGGGGCAGGCCGCCAACGGCGACGTGGTCACCGTCAACCTGGCGCTGGATTACCAGGCGACGCTGGCCGGCGAGGAAGACATCCTGGATGGCGACCGGCAGCCGCGGCGCAGTTACAAACTGCGGCTCACCGCGCGCAACGCCGGCGTCACCTACCACGCGATCGACCTGTGGGTGGACCGCGACGGCTACCGCAGCCGCAAGGCGCAGTTCTACGCCGAGAGCGGCAGCCTGCTGAAGACCGCGTATTACCGCGCCTACCAGCCGGTGCTGGGACGCGAGCGGCCCACCGAGACCGTGATCATAGACGGCCTCAACCCGCGCTGGATCACGGTGTTGCGCAATAGCCAGTTCGCCTGGCGCGAGGTGCCGGAAGCCTGGCTGCAGCGCGACTATCTGCCGCGCTTCCGGGCGGAGTGAGCGATGCGCCGCCTGTCGATCGCGCTGGCGCTGTGCGGCGTCGCCGCTCACGGCGCGGACCTGCCGCCGGACGAGGAAGCGCTGAAGCTGGCCGATGCGACCCGGATGGAGGAGGAAAAGCCGCGCGATCTGAAACTGCTGCTGGAAGCCGCCGCGCTGTCGCCGCAGGGCGGCGCCGACAGCCAGCGCCTGTCCTTCGATCTGCGCTGGGATGGCCGGCTGAGCCCGGTCTGGCGCGGCACGCTGGCCAATCGCCTGGATTGGCGCTTCGCCGGCGCGCCGCAGCGGAACCACGGCGTCAACACCCTGAAGGAAGCGTATCTGAGCCGCGAGTTCGGCGCCGACATGATGTTGGACTTCGGTCGCGTCAATACCCGCTACGGCGTGGCCACCGGCTACAACCCCACCGACTTTCTCGGTGCCGGCACCGTGCGCTCGGTGGTGTCGGCGGACCCGGACAGCCTGCGCCAAAACCGCCTGGGCAACGCGATGCTGCGTTGGCAGAAGCTATGGGACCGAGGCTCGCTGACCGCGATCTGGTCGCCCAAGCTGGGCAATGGGCCGGACCCGGACGGCGCCAGCCTGGACTGGGGCGCCAGCAATCCTCGGCAGCGGCTATTGCTGGTCGGCAGCTATCGTTTCGCTGAAAACCTCAACCCGCAATGGCTGCTGCTGCAAGAGCAGGGCCGCTCGCCGCAACTGGGCTTCAATCTGTCGCGGGTGCTCAGCGATGCCACCGTCGCCTACCTGGAATGGGCCGGCGGTCGGCAACAGTCCGCCTGGCGGCAAAGCCTGGGGCTGGCGGACCAGGGCTGGTGCAACCGGCTGGCCGCCGGCCTGACCTGGACCGGCGCCAACAAGCTGAGCCTGACGCTGGAAGGGCAGCATGACGGCGCGGCGCCGGAGCGCGACGACTGGCGCGCGCTGCGCGCGAACCCACCGGCTTACGGCGCGTATCGCGGCGCGGCCGGCGGGGGCGGCCTGTTGACCCGGCGCGCCGCGCTGCTGCGCGCGCATTGGCAGGACGCGCTGCTGGATGATCTGGACCTGACCGCGATGCGCAGCTTCGACCTGGTGGACCATAGCGGCATGAACTGGGCCGAAGCGCGCTATCATCTGGGGCCGGTGGACCTGGCCTTGCAATGGCAACGTTTCGACGGCGCGCCGGACAGTCATTACGGCGCCAGCCCGGCGCGCCAGGTCTGGCAGCTGGTGTTCAATTACTTTTACTGAGGCGACAGAGGGATGGGCGAGCGGAGAGCGGGGCTGTCGGCATGGCATTGGCTGGGCTACAGCACGGCGTGCAATGCGGCGATCGGCCTGTTTTTCTACTGGCTGGGCGGCAAGGGCAGCCTGGCCGACAATCTGCTGATTTCGATGTGCATAGGTTATGGCTGCTGGCTGGGTTGTACCTTGCTGAGCCTGCGCGGCGGTCGGCGTCATCCGGCGTGGTATCTGCTGGTGGCGGCGCTGAGCGTGCCGCTGGGTTTCAAGCTGGCGGCCTGGCTCGGCGCCGTCGATGTGCTGGCGTCGCTGTCCGGCAATGTCTGGCGCGTGCTGGGGCCGGCCCTGCTGGTCGCGATCTTCGCCATGTTGCTGTCCACCAGCCATTTCCGTTCCCGCGAACTGGCGATGGAGTTGGAAACCACGCGCCGGCGCGAGGCAGAAAGCCGCCAAGCGGAAACCGCCGCCCAACTGGCGCTGCTGCAAGCGCAGATAGAACCGCATTTCCTGTTCAACACCCTGGCCAATGTGCAAAGCCTGATTGCGCTGGACCCGCCGCGCGCGGAACGGATGCTGGGGTATTTGAACACCTATCTGCGCGCCAGCCTGGCGCGCACCCGCCACGGCGCCGGCACCCTGGCGCAGGAGCTGGAACTGGTGGGCGCCTTGCTCGACATCGCCGGCATGCGCATGGGCGCGCGCTTGCAGGTGGCGGTGACCGCGGCGCCGGAATTGATGGACTGGCCGCTGCCGCCCTTGCTGCTGCAGCCGCTGGTGGAAAACGCCTTGCGCCACGGCATCGAGCCCAGCATTGACGGCGGACGGCTGGAAGTGGCGGCGGAGCGCGACGGCGAGCGGTTGCGGCTGCGGGTCAGCGATACCGGCGTGGGGCTGGACCCGGCGGCGTCCGGCGGCGTGGGCCTGGCCAATGTGCGCGGCCGCCTGGCCTCCTTGTATGGTGGCGCGGCGCGCTTGGCGCTGCGCGACAATCCGCCGCACGGCGTGGTGGCCGAGCTGCTGCTGCCGGCCGCGAACGGAGCCGGCTGATGCCCCGCGCGGTGATCGCCGACGACGAGCCGCTGCTGGCGGAAGACCTGCGGCGGCGGCTGGCCGCGCTGTGGCCGGAGCTGGACGTGGCGGCGGTGCTGGGCGACGGCGTGGCGGCGCTGGCCGCGATCAACCGGCTGCGGCCGGATTTCGCCTTTCTCGACATCCGCATGCCCGGTCTCAACGGCGTGCAGGTGGCGCAGGGCGTGGCCGGCACGCGGGTGGTCTTCGTCACCGCTTACGACGCGTTCGCGCTGCAGGCCTTTGACGCCGCCGCAGCAGATTACCTGCTCAAGCCGCTGGACGAGGCGCGCCTGCTCAAGTGCATCGCGCGGCTGCAACAGACCCATGGCGCGCCGCCGCCGGCTCCGCCCGCGCTCGCGACGCCGCGGCTGCACTGGATCACCGCCGGCCTCGGCGACAGCAAGCGGCTGATCGCCGCCGGCGAGGTGGTGTATTTCAAGGCCAGGGACAAATACACCGAGGTGGTGACCGTGGAGGAAAGCCATCTGATCCGCATGTCGCTGCGCGAGCTGGCGGCGCGGCTGGACCCGGACGGCTTCGCGCAGATTCACCGCGGTCTGATCGTCAACCTCGCCCAAGTGCTGTCGATAGAGCAGGACCTGCTCGGCCGCTGCAGCCTGCGGCTTAAATCGCGGCCGGAAACGCTGCCCTTGAGCCGCGGCTATGCGCAACGCTTCAAGGCGATGTGAGGGAGTGATCGGTTTGTCCGGGCTGGGCGCGTGGTCTATCGTGAGAGCAGAAAACCTGTTCTAAAGTCTGCCGCGCGTCATGAGACCTTGCACGGCGAGTTCCGCTGCGAAATGCCCATGTGCCGAATGCGCATGCCGCTTTCCCGGCCGTTTTCGCCGCTTGTCGGATCGTGGATGGCGTTCGACAACACCGCGGCAGCTCCCGAGACGAGGCCGATAATTGATTGATCCCAAACCAGGCAGACGGCGCCTCCGGGCTCTCTTCGCCACCCCGTACCGCCGCATCGGGCTGAGCGTCCTGATACCCCTGTTGGCGCTGTCGCTGCAATGGCCGTTATGGGACTGGATGCGGCCCTATGCCTGGTTCCTGTTCTATCCGGCGGTGTTTGTGTCCGCGGCGTTGGGCGGGCTGGAGGGCGGCTTGATCGCCACCGCGCTGTCGGTGTTCATCGTCTGGTATTTATTCATCCCGCCGCAATGGAGCTTTGCCATTACCAAGCCGGCGGACGCGGTGTCCATTGCCATGTTCTCCCTGTGCGGCGTCATGCTGGGCCTGTTCAGCCAAGGCCTGATCAGCCGCCGCTCCCGCGTGGCCGAAGATGAACTGACGCGCCAGCAAGCCTTGCTGCGCGCCATCATCGACAACTCCACCGCCATCATCTTCGTCAAGGACGACGCAGGGCATTATCTGCTGACCAATCAACGTTACCCGGAATTGTTCCATCTCGACGCCGACGCCATGCGCGGCCTGCGCGATGAAGACCTGTTCCCGGCGGAGGTGGCGGCCAATCTGCGCCGCGCCGACCAGGAAGTGATACGCAGCGGCCAGGCGCGCGAATACGAGGAAACCGTGCCGCTGAGCGATGGGACGCATACCTATCTGGTGCTCAAATTCCCCTTGCTGGATGCCCATGGCCAGGTTTACGCGGTATGCGGCATTGCTTCCGACATCAGCGCGCGCAAGCAGGCGGAAGCGGAGCAGGGTCAGCGCGAAGAACTGCTGCGGGAAATGAGCGCGATTGCCCAAGTGGGCGGCTGGTGGTTCGATCCAGCCAGCGGCAACGGTGGCTGGACCTCGGAAGTGGCGCGCATTCACGACCTGCCGGTCGACGCGCCCGCCAATACCCGGCTGGGGCTGGGTTTTTTCCATGGCGAAGACCGGCGGCGCATCGAAACGGCGGTGCGCCGGGTGGTGACCGACGCGGAACCCTATGACCTGGAACTGCAACTGATCAGCGCCAGCGGACGCCGCAAATGGGTACGCACCTCCGGGCGGCCGGTGCTGGAGAATGGCCGGGTGGTGTCGGTGCGCGGCGCGATGCAGGACATCTCCGACCGCAAGGCGATGGAGAACGCCTTGCAGGAAAGCGAGGAAAGGTTGCAGCTGTTCATCGAACACGCGCCGGCGGCGCTGGCGATGTTCGATTGGGGCATGCGCTATCTGGCGGCCAGCCGCCGCTGGCTGGAGGATTACCGGCTGGATGGCGCCATCATCGGCCGCTGCCATTACGATGTGTTTCCGGAAATCCCGGAATCCTGGCGGCTCGTGCATCGCCGCGCGCTGGATGGCGAGGTGATCCGCCAGGAAGAAGAGCGCTTTGCGCGTCAGGACGGCTCCGTCCAGTGGCTGTGCTGGGAAGTGCGGCCCTGGCATGGCCGCGATGGCGCCATCGGCGGCATCGTCATCTTCACCGAGGACATCACCGCGCGCAAATTGATGGAGGAGGACCGCCACCGGCTGGCGGAGGCCTTGGATCAGTCGGCGCAGCCGGTGGTGATGACCGATGCGGCCAAGCGCATTCTCTACGTCAACGCCGCTTTCGGCGAACTGATGGGCTATCCGCTGGACGAATTGGTCGGCTCCTCGATCGCCCGCTTCATCCCGGACGATCCATCGCGGCGGGAAGAAAGAGCGCGGCTGGAGCAGCAGGTGATAGAGCAGGGCCGTTGGACCGGAGAACTGGTGCGCGTCGCCAGCGACGGCGAAGTGATACCGGTCTACGCCTCCATCACCGCGATGCATGACTTGTCCGGAATCTTCTGCGGCTTCTTCGGCACCTACAACGATTTGCGGCCGCTGCGCGAGAAAACCCGGGAACTGGCCAGCGCCGAAGCGCGCTATCGCCGCGTGTTGGACCACGCCGCCGACGCGGTGCTGGTGGCCGATGCCGATGGCCGCTACCAGTACGTCAATCTGCAGGCCTGCCAGCTGCTGGGCTATGAGGAAGCGGAAATTCTGGGACGACGGGTCGGCGAGTTCAGTGCCGAAGCGCGGTCGGCGGATTCCAGGGCGCTGTTCCAGCGGCTGCTGTCCAATGAGCAATTGAGCGCCGAAATGCTGCTGCGGCGCAAGGATGGCAGCGAAGTGCCGGTGGAGGTGAACGCGATCCGGCTGCCGGACGGCAGCATTTACGGCGCCTTCCGCGATATCACGCTGCGGCGGCAGGCGGCGGAGCGGATCCGCCAGCTATCGATGGCGGTGGAGCAAAGCCCGGAATGTATCGTCATCACCGATCTGGACGCCCGGATCGAGTACGTCAACGAGGCCTTCGTCCGCAATACCGGCTATAGCCGCGACGAAGTGATAGGGCGCACGCCGGACCTGCTCCAGTCCGGCAATACGCCGCGGCAGACCTTTGTCGAGTTATGGGCGGCGCTGCGGGCCGGCAAGCCGTGGAAGGGCGAACTCTATAATCGGCGCAAGGATGGCAGCGAATACGTGGACTTCGCCCATATCGCGCCGATCCGCCAGCCGGATGGCCGGATCAGCCATTATCTGTCGCTGCAGGAGGACATCAGCGAGAAAAAACAGCTGGGGCGGGAATTGGACCTCTATCGTCATCACCTGGAAGAAATGGTGGCGACGCGCACCGCCGAGGTGCGCGCCACCAGCGCCAAACTGCAGATCACCCAGTTCGCGATGGACAGCGTGGGCATCGGCATTCACTGGCTGGAAGCGGCCAGCGGGCGGCTGATCTACGTCAACCGCTACGCGGCGGAACTGCTGGGCTACGGCGTGGAAGACATGCTGCGCCTGCATGTGTCGGACATCGACCCCAAGCTCACGCCGCAAGCCTATGCCGACATGATGCAGACGCTGCGCCGCCAGCGCCGCGCCCAGTTCGAAACCTGGCAGCGCACCCGCGACGGCGGCTCGGTGGCGGTGGAAATGACCTGTTACTACCTGCCGGGCGAATCCGAAGAGCCGGAAAAGATCATTGCTTTTGTCACCGACATCACCCGGCGCAAGGACACCGAGCAGGCGCTGGTGCGCGCCAAGGAAGCGGCGGAAACGGCCAATGTGGCCAAGAGTGCCTTCGTCGCCAATATGAGCCATGAAATCCGCACGCCCTTGAACGCCATCATTGGCTTCACCCATTTGCTGATGCGCGCCCAGCCGAGGCCGGAGCAGCAGAGCAAGCTGGAAAAAGTGCTGGTGGCCAGCGGCCATCTGCTCACCATCATCAACGACATCCTGGACCTGTCCAAGATCGAGGCCGGCAAGCTGGCGCTGGAGCAGACCGATTTCTCCATCGGCATGCTGTTCGACCATGTTCGCTCGCTGATCGGCGAATCGGCCCAGGCCAAGGGGCTGCGCGTGGAAGTGGATTGCGCCGCCGTGCCGGCATGGCTGCGCGGCGATCCCACGCGCTTGCGTCAATCGCTGCTCAATTACGCCGGCAACGCGGTCAAGTTCACCGAACAGGGCACGGTGACGCTGCGGGCCCGCCTGCTGGGCCAGCAGGGCGAGAAGCGGCAGCTGCGTTTCGAAGTGGAAGACACCGGCATCGGCATTCCAGCCGCCAAGCTGTCCGGCCTGTTCCAGGCCTTCCAGCAAGCGGACGACTCCACCACGCGCCGCTACGGCGGCACCGGGCTGGGGCTGGCGATCACCCAGCGGCTGGCGGCGCTGATGGGCGGAGAAGTCGGCGTGGACAGCCGGGAGGGCCAGGGCAGCACCTTCTGGTTCACCGCCTGGCTGGAACTGGGTGAAAAGCATGTGGCCGCGGCGGCGGAAGAGGCGAGCGAGACGGAAGCGCAACTGCGCCGCCGCGCCGCCGCCAAGGTGCTGGTGGTGGAAGACGACGCCATCAACCAGGAAGTGGCGCTGTGGATGTTGGGCAGCGTTGGCCTGAAGGCGGACCTGGCGCGCAATGGCCGCGAGGCGGTGGAGAGCGTCGCCGCCACCCGCTACGACCTGATCCTGATGGATGTGCAGATGCCGGAGATGGACGGCCTGGAAGCAACGCGCCTGATCCGCGAGCTGCCGGGGCGGCGGGACACTCCGGTGCTGGCGATGACCGCCAACGCTTTCGATGAAGATCGCAAGCATTGTCTGGCGGCGGGGATGAACGACTTCGTCGCCAAGCCAGTGGACCCGGAGCAGCTGTTCGGCATGCTGCTGAAATGGCTGCCGATGCCGGAGAACGGCGCGTATCCGCTCGAACCGTCGTTGCCGCCTGGCGCGGCGCGGCGCGCCCTGCTGATGGCGCTGCCAGGGCTGGACCTGGAAGCGGGCCTGCGCATGGTGGGCGATCTGACGCGGCTGGAGCGGCTGCTGCATAAATTCGTGCCGGCGCATCAACAGGACATGGCGCGGCTGGAACAATTGCTGGCGGCGGGCGAACTGGACGAAGGCCGGCACATCGCCCACGCGCTCAAGGGCGCGGCGGGCTCGCTGGGCCTGACTCGCGCCCAGGCGGAGGCCGCCGCGCTGGAGGCCGCCCTGCGGCTGGGCCAGTCGGGGCCGGAACTGGCCGTCTTGATCCAGTCCCTGGACCATGGCCTGAAGCAGCTGGGCGCAGCGCTGGAAGCGCTGCCCAAGGCCGAGACGGTGGCGGCCGAACCCGACGGAGAGGCGCCGCCGGATGCGCCGACGGTACTGGTGGTGGATGACAATCCGGAAGTGCTGCAAGTGGTGAGCGAGATGTTGAGCCCGCGCTACCGGGTGAGCACGGCCGCTGCCAGCCAGCGCGGCCTGCTGACGGCGACGCAGCAGCCGCCCGACCTCATCCTGCTCGACGTGATGATGCCGGACCTGGACGGCTACGGCGTGCTGCGCGCGTTGCGCGGCCAGGCCGCCACTTGCGAAGTGCCGGTAATCTTCCTGACCGCGCTGGACGCGCCGGGCGACGAGGAGAAGGGGCTGGAACTGGGCGCGGTCGACTACATCGCCAAGCCCATACGGCCATCCCTGTTGCTGGCGCGGGTGCAAGCCCAATTGGAATTGAAGGCGGCGCGCGACGCATTGCGCCATCAGAACGCCAGGCTGGAAGCGGAAGTGGCGCGGCGGATGGCGGAAAACGAGCTAATCCTCAATTCCGCGGCGGAAGGCATTTTCGGCATCGATATCGATGGCGTCATCCGCTTCATCAACCCCGCCGCCGCCGAAATGCTGGGCTATCGCGAGGAAGAACTGCTGGGCCGAGACGCCGGCGCCTGTCTCAGCGTGGCGGACGAGACGGCGGATGGCCCGCTGCGCGCGATGCTGCGTTCCGGCCAGGAAGCGCGCGCTTGCGAGGACGCGTTCCGGCACAAGGACGGCGGCGCGCTGCCGGTGGAATTCTCCGCCGTGCCCATGCATAGCGGCGGCCTGCAACTGGGGGCGGTGGTGTCCTTCACCGACATCCGCGAGCGCCAGCGCTACATCCAGCAATTGGAGCGGCAGTCCAATTTCGACGAATTGACCGGGCTGCCCAACCGCAACCTGCTGCGCGATCGGCTAAGCCAGGCATTGCGCAGCTGCCGGCGGGAACAACACCGGCTGGAAGTGCTGGCGCTCAATCTCAATCGCTTCAAAGGCATCAACGACACCCTGGGCCGCGAAGCCGGCGACGACTTGCTGCGCCAACTGGCGCAGCGGCTGGAAAGCATTGCCAAGGCGGACACGCTGGCGCGGCTGGGCGGAGATGAATTCATCCTGTTCAGCCAGGGCGAGATGGCCGGCGCCGCGTTGGCCCAGGCGGTGCTGAAGCTGCTGGCCGAGCCGTTCGAAGCCGCGGGGCGGGAAGTGTTCCTGTCCGGCAGCATCGGCATAGCGGTCTTCCCCAAGGACGGGCGTAACGGCGACGACCTGCTGCGCAACGCGCTGGCGGCGGTTTACCAGGCCAAGGGCATGGGCGGTTACGGCGTGCGCTATTACGCGGCGGAAATGAACGCGCGCTCGCTGGAATTGTTGGAACTGGAGAATGACTTGCGCCGCGGGCTGGCGCGAGACGAATTGGTGCTGCACTTCCAGCCCCAGGTCAAGCTGCACGGCGGCGAGCTGTTCGGCTGCGAGGCGCTGGTGCGCTGGCAGCACCCGCGCCATGGGCTGCTGCTGCCCGCCGAATTCATTCCGCTGGCGGAAGCCAGCGGGCTGATCGTGCCGCTGGGCGAATGGGTGCTACGCGCCGCCTGCGCGCAGGCCAAGGCCTGGCAGGACGCCGGGCTGCCGCCGGTGACGATGTCGGTGAACGTGTCCGCTCATCAGTTCGCGGCGATGGATGTGTGCGAACTGACGCGCAGGGTGCTGGTGGACACCGGGCTGGCGCCGGAATGGCTGGAACTGGAGCTGACCGAAAGCGCGATGATGGCCGACTCGGAAGCCTTTGTGCGCGCCACCCAGCAGTTGAAGGCACTGGGCATCATGCTGACCATAGACGACTTTGGCACCGGCTTCTCCTCGCTCAGCTATCTCAAGCGCCTGTCGCTGGACCGCTTGAAGATAGACCAATCCTTTGTCCGCGATCTGGATTGCGATCCGAACAGCGCCTCCATCGCCACCGCCATCCTGTCGCTGGCGCGCGGCTTGAAGCTGGCGGTGATCGCCGAGGGCGTGGAAACCGAAGCGCAGGCGGCGTTTTTGCGCGGGCGCGGCTGCGACGAAATGCAGGGCTTCTATTTCAGCCGGCCGCAGCCGGCGCCGGGCCGCCGTCCAAATGGTGGCGGAGGGCGGCCGGGGGGCAGGGGCGGACAATGCGCCCCCGCCGCCAAACCGGGGG